>CAYLRS010000207.1:0-3986 GCA_964385895.1 uncultured Dehalococcoidales bacterium | reverse complement strand
CTTCAGCGGCATGAGCCTCAGCCTCGCGGCGCATCTTCTCGACTTCATCTTTGGTCAAGCCACTCGAGGCAGTAATGGTTATCTTCTGCTCCTTGCCCGTGCCCTTATCCTGCGCGCGGACATTTAATATTCCGTTGGCATCGATGTCGAATGTGACCTCGATTTGAGGCACGCCGCGCGGAGCCGGTAAAATGCCGTCGAGTATAAACCTTCCGAGGGTCTTGTTGTCGGTAGCCATGGGCCTCTCGCCCTGTAATACATGTATTTCGACACTCGGCTGGTTGTCAGCGGCCGTGCTGAAGACCTGGCTCTTGGAAGTCGGGATGGTGGTATTCCTCGGGATGAGCGGGGTCGCCACACCGCCCAGCGTTTCGATGCCGAGCGTAAGAGGCGTCACGTCGAGTAGAAGCACATCCTTGACGTCTCCCTTAAGCACACCACCCTGGATGGCAGCGCCCAGCGCTACAGCTTCATCAGGGTTGATGCCCTTGATAGGTTCCTTCCCGAAGAACTGCCTCACCATATCCTGGACCTTGGGCATCCTTGTCTGACCGCCGACTAGTATTACGTCGGTAATCTGGGCAGCGGTAAGGCCGGCATCGCTAAGTGCCTTCCTGCACGGCTCGATGCTCCTCTCCAGCAGGTCAGCCGCAAGCTGTTCCAGCTTGGCACGGGTAAGCGTGATGTTCAAATGTTTGGGGCCAGAGGCATCCGCTGTGATGAAGGGTAGATTGATCTCCGTCTGCCCGACGGTGGAAAGCTCTCTTTTCGCCCTCTCGGCCGCATCCTTGAGCCTCTGCAAAGCCATCCTGTCCTGTCTTAGATCAATGCCCTGCTCCTTTTTGAACTCCTCAGTAAGCCAGTCCATGACCTTCAGGTCGATGTCATCGCCACCGAGGTGGGTATCGCCGTTGGTGGACTTGACCTGGAACGTGCCCTCGCCAAGCTCGAGTATTGAAATATCGAAGGTGCCGCCGCCCAGGTCGTAAACAGCTATCATCTCTTCCTTTTTCTTATCGAGGCCGTAGGCCAGGGCGGAGGCAGTCGGCTCATTCACGATGCGCAGCACGTTCAACCCGGCAATGACACCGGCGTCCTTGGTTGCCTGCCGCTGGCTGTCGTTAAAGTAAGCCGGCACGGTGATGACCGCGTCGCTGACTTTCTCGCCGAGGAAAGCTTCGGCATCTATCTTCAGCTTTTGCAGGATCATGGCCGAGATTTCAGCAGGGCTGTATTCCTTACCACCCATGACGACCTTGGCATCACCGTTCGATGCCTCGATTATTTTATAAGGGAGGCGTTTTATATCGTTCTGTACCTCGGTGTCACGGTACTTGCGCCCTATGAGGCGCTTGATGCTGAATATGGTATTTTCGGGATTGGTGATGGCCTGCCGCTTCGCCAGTAAGCCAACGAGGCGCTCACCTTTTTTATCGATAGCTACTACTGACGGCGTCAGACGCTCGCCCTCCCTGTTGGGGATTATAACCGGTTCGCCGCCTTCCATTGTAGCTATCAGGCTGAAAGTTGTACCGAGATCGATTCCTACTATTCTACCCATTTAATCCTCCTTATCAACGAATTTAATTGATCCATAGAAGCACTCAATCAATGCTACTCAGCTATGCTTGATTCTCGTTCTCATTATTATCCAATTTGGCGGTTTGTTCATTCTTTCCCTTACCCACAGAAACCTGGGGTGCCCTGAGCACCCTGTCCTTCATTTTATAACCCTTGCGATGCTCCGCAATTACTATGCCTTCATCGCCCTCATCATAGGCCACAGCTTCATGAAGATTCGGATCGAAGGGCTGTCCCACGCACTCTATCTCGGTGCAACTATGATCACGCAGGATTTCCTGGAGCTTGCGCTGTATCTGCCTGAAGCCTTCTACCCAGCTGGTATCCTTGAACCTGGGATCAACCATATTGAAAGCCCTTTCCATGTCATCAACAACAGGTAAAAGAGATTTAATAAGCTCTGCGTTAGTCCACGTGAGCGACTCACTCTTTTCCTGCTCGATCCTCTTCTTGTAGTTACTGAAATCAGCTCGCTCTCTCTGCCAACTCGAGAGGTAGCTTTCTGCTTTTTCCTTTTCATCAGCAAGGGCTTTTTTAAAGGCTTCAATATCGTCTTCCTGATCCTGCAAAACGGGTTCCTCTGCCAAAATGCCCTCCTAACTCGAAATATCACTCTTCCCGGCTAACTCTGGCTACGAGCTCGCTGAGGAGACCAGATATATAGTTGACCGCGGAAATGGCCCTGCGGTAGTCCATCCTTTTTGGGCCTATTATACCAAGAGTGCCACCCATCTGGTCGGGAACGCCGTATTGACCGAATACCAGGCCGAGGTCTCGCAACGCCGCCTCGCGGTTCTCACCTCCGATTATCACCTTCACACCTTTACTGGTAACCTGCCAGTCAATAACGTGCCTGAGCCATCCCTTGGCTTCCATCAGTTCCAGGATGCCCAGCATCTGTTCACGTTGGGTAAATTCAGGCTGCCCCAGCATCAACCGTACGCCTTCAAGGTATGAATTCTCGTACTGGATCTCGTTTTCATGGGCCATTATCTCAGCTATGGTATTCAATGCCCTTTTCTCAACAGACGTCAATGCCAGCTTTTTATCTTTGATCTGGCGCCCCGTCTGGCCAGCGTATTCCCGGTTGATTTTACCTACCGCCCGGTCCAACTGCTCCTGATTGACCGGTTGATCAAAGGACAAGGTTTGCCGATGCAGCACTGCGTTGCTCAATATCAGCACCAGCAGTGCCATATACTCGTGTATCTCAACAAGCTCGAGGTGCCTGAACCGACTCTCGGACGATTTAGGATAGGTTACTATAGCAGCATTGCCTACCAGGTGCGCCATTATATTTGCCGCCACCCTGAGAAACCTGTCGTATTCATCGCAGGCATCCCCAAGCATGTTGCGTATCCGTTTTTGCTCGTCAGCAGGCAGATTCACGCTCTCAGATAAGTTTTCGACATAATACCGGTAAGCCTTGTCCAGCGGAACCCCTCCGGATGACGTGTAGGGTCTTGTTATATAACCCTCGTCCTCCAGGAAAGCCATGTCATTGCGGATCGTTGCCGGGCTCACACCCAGCCTGTGATGTCTCAAAATCGATCCCGATGCCACGGGATTTGCCGTAGAGATATACTCGCTTACTATTATTTTTAGAACGGCATCTCGTCTCTTTATAGAACTCTTAGTCATTTTTAGCACTCACCAGGCCAGACTGCTAATTTACCATATATAATTTAGCACCTCGGTAAAAACAAGTCAAAACAGGGAACAAATCAGGGCGACTGCAATCAGTCGCCCTGTGAAAACAAAATCCGAATGTTAAAAGCTCTATCACTTAGGTGCAGATGTGACTTCCAGTACTACATCCTGCCATTGGACGAACTCAGCAAGGTTATTACCATTAGTCGTTTTAATGAAGAACGTAGCTTCGAATTGAGACCTTTCAAGCCTGTTGCTGACATCGTTTATCAGTTCTGGAGTAACATCAACCTCGGTCATGGACTCCGTCAAATTCGCTCCTTGCCTCTCCACCGGACCTCCCTCCGTGATATTGAACTTGGGCAGGCTGCTCCCGTAGCTTAAATGCCTGATCTGGAACCCGCCGATACCAGTCACCGGTTCATAGGGGTTGCCTGAAATTTTTGTCCCGATGAACTTGAGCCTTGCCTGCTTTATATCCATGTTCCAAAGCGGGAATATATTGTAGCTGAAAAACGCGCGGTAACCAATATTTTTCTCGTCATCCCCAGCTTTATACATACTGGGAACCCTATCTCCTTCAGATGTGACTGTCCCACTTTCGTTGGGTTCCATCTTAAAGGTCTGGACCCCGCTCGGAGCAGCGACCGCGATGATGATCTCCTGCCTGGTCTCGGCGCTCTTTCCGTCACTAGCAGTTACGAAAACGCTGTAGTTGCCGCCTTTGCTGGGGGAAGTCCAGGAAACCTTATTGC
>CAYLRS010000206.1:2933-3993 GCA_964385895.1 uncultured Dehalococcoidales bacterium | reverse complement strand
CGCGGCCGGTCTGCGGCGGGTGGTGCTCGGATTCGTTGCGGATGAGGGAGAGCGACCTGGACTGGCACCTGTAGGCGCAGACGCCGCAGCCGATACAGAGGTCGGTATTGGCAGAGGAGACCTTGCCCGTCTTATTGGTAAGTGTGCGTTCGCCCCCGTCTTTATTCTTGACGATGGTCTTCCTGCCCTTTGCGGAAGGCATGTCCTTGAGGTGCAAAGCTTCCATGGGACAGCGCTTGACGCACAGCCCGCAGCCGCTGCAGGTCTCCTGGTTCACACTGATATGAAAGTTGGACGGCACGAGTCCGCCTGAGTGCTTGAGGCGCTTTACTGCTTCGAACCACATACAGCAGCAGCTACAGCAGTTGCAGATGGTGTCCGGCCCCTCCTGCTGGTTTGACATGGCGTGAATCAGGCCGATGTCAGCACATTTCTCCAGTATCTCCTCGGTCTCCTCCCGGGTGATCTCCCGTCCCAGGCCGTTCTCCACGATGTAGCGCCCCAGGCGGTCGAAGTGCAGGCAGACCTCGGTGGGGAATTTATCGGGCACACCGGTCACCAGGCTCTTCTTGACGCGGCAGCCGCAATGGCTCACGCTGAAATAGGTGTAGGAATCCAGCAGCTTTTTCACCTCTTCGTACGGCAGTATCCTGTGCTCGTCTTCAATAACGGCATTTATGGGCAAAACGCGCAGACCTTTCTCTGATACAATCTCCCAGGGTTGCATAAAGTCCGGGAAGTAGGAGTCAGACATTATGGCGAATTGCCTGCTGGGTTCGTCCTTTTTGCCCGGCCAGCCGGATGTGCGCATGAGCATGAAAATGTCATTGAGACTGTAGCGTACCCTGCCGTCCTTGACGAAGCGGTAGACCAGACCTTTTCTGGCCAGTTCATCCAGCTTCGTCCCCAGCTCCTCCGCCTTTAATTTTTTTAGCTCGGCCAGCTCGTCGAGGCTTTTAGGCGAGAAGGGCATGCCGCTGAGCAACCCGGCTTCAGCGGGAGTGTATTTGGCCGCTATCACGGGCAGGAGCTTTTCACCGCCCGGGACGCCGTACCAGCT
>CAYLRS010000206.1:0-2833 GCA_964385895.1 uncultured Dehalococcoidales bacterium | reverse complement strand
GATTTCTGGGTCTGCGACCCGCCGATCTGCTTGAGCACCCGCTCGAAGACAAGCATATCATCCGGCGAGAAATTCCTCCTCATATCGGCGTCCAGCTCATCTGCGAACTTGATAATCTGTGGCCCGACCGACCTTGCCTTCTCCGTCAGGTAAACCAGGGCCGAGCGGCGGTCTTCCGCGTTGGGCCTGCGCTCAACGTAGCCGTTCTTTTCCATGCGGTCGAGTATGCCGGTTATGGTGGAACCATCGAGCGATACCCGCTGGCCCAGCTCACCGATGGTGATGCCGTCGCCCATCCACAGCGCGCTGAAGACCATGTACTGCGGCGTCGTCAGCCCGAAGGGCGACAGCCTGGACTCGTAATGCTCGTACACCTTGCGCATTACCCTCCCGATGTTGAAGCAGATGTGTTCACTGGCGTCGTACGTCATGTTTTTAATATTCTCGGCACAGATTATTTGTGTACAATATAATAGTTTATGATCGTTTTGTCAAAAGGCTTGACAGCGAAGTCCCTGACCGGATAATATATGCATGCATGAACATATGTTTATATAATAATGAGGTACGATATGAGGGATATGGTTAAAGTTTTCAAGGCGCTTTCCGACGGCACCAGGTTGAGGATACTCAATATACTTCTGGAAAGGGAGTGCTGTGTCTGCGAGGTGATGCAGGTGCTGGAGATATCGCAGCCCAGCGCATCGCGGCATTTGAGCGCGCTGCATGAAGCAGGCCTGCTTAAATCCAGGAAGGAAGGTACCTGGCAGAACTACTCCATAGATCTCGAAGGTATGCCGGAATATGCCAGAGATATTGTCAGGGCTCTGGGCCGGGCATTTGAGGATAGCCCCCCGGCGCTTGCCGATCGACACAGGCTGGGTAAAACTGTGAAGCAGGGCCTGAGCTGCGCCAGCGCTTAGAGATCTATATTAAACAGTACTGAAAAAATTCCGCGGATTTATTTTCGCGGCGGAGCGAAATTTATATGGATATAGTATTGATGTTGCTTAAAAGCGGGTGGGATACCCTGCTGGATTACCTGTCGTTGCATGTGCTCACCTGTCTCATACCTGCCCTATTCATTGCCGGCGCTATATCGGTCTTTGTTTCCCAGGCCTCGGTATTGAAGTACTTCGGGCCTAAAGCGAACAAGTTTTTATCATATGGCGTTGGAGCGGTCTCCGGGACCATACTGGCAGTATGCTCCTGCACGGTGCTGCCGCTGTTCGGCGGCATCTACATGGCCGGCGCCGGACTGGGCCCCGCCATAGCCTTCCTTTACTCCGGACCTGCCATCAACGTAATGGCCATTGTATACTCGGCCAGGCTACTGGGCTGGGATATCGGCATTGCGCGCGTCATCGGTGCGGTGTCCTTCTCCATTAGCATAGGCCTTATTATGGCTTTCATCTTCCGCAAAGAGGAAAAGGTTAGAAGTGATTCACGTTTTGAAACGTTAGCCGAAGCTGAACAGGGCAAACCCTGGTGGAAGGAGCTGATATATTTCGCCATCCTGGTGGGCATCCTCCTGGCAGCTTCTTCCCAACAGTGGGTTATACTGGGCGCGCTGTTTGTAGCGCTGGTCATCGTAATGTGGCGCTGGTTTACGCTGGGTGAGTTCAAGCTGTGGATGAAGGAGACCTGGCGATTTCTATTGCTCATCCTGCCCTGGCTGCTGATAGGCGTTTTTATCGCCGGCATCCTCAAGGCGATCATCCCCGAATCGGCAATCATCGCCGTTGTCGGCGGCAATACCATATTGGGCAACTTCGTTGCGTCCCTCTTCGGCGCGCTGATGTACTTTGCCACGCTCACCGAGGTGCCCATTGTGAAGGCTTTCCTTGATCTGGGCATGGGCAAGGGTCCTGCATTGGCATTGCTGCTTGCCGGGCCGGCGCTCTCCCTGCCCAGCATGCTTGCCATAGGTAAAATCATGGGATGGAAAAAGACACTGGTTTACATTATGCTTGTAGTGGTGATGTCGACTATAACAGGCTATATTTTCGGCCTGATAGTCCAGTAATAGAAACAGGGAGGTCAATCAATGAATATTAAGGTTTTGGGCCCCGGCTGCGCTAAATGCCAGAGCCTGGAAAAAACAGTCAAGGAAGTCCTGGCTGCGCTCAAGCTGGATATTAAGGTTGAAGAGATAAAAGACATGAAGAAGATCATGCAATACCCCATATTGATGACGCCCGGCCTGGTCATCAATGAGAAAGTCGTTCTCAGCGGCAAGGTGCCTTCCAGAGCCGAGGTTGAGCAGTTAATCATGAACGCTCTTGATGCGGAAGATAAGGAGAAAAATAAATAGTTTATCCTTTCCGTTATTAATCCGTTATTAAGATGTGTCTAAATTTTGTGATCCATACTGTATGCAAGTGTAAGGAGGCCAATTATGACTGACAAGCCCGGCAGGACGGCGATATTTCCGTGTTCAGGGGGTTCTAATTGCGGACAGATTGCCAATGACGCAGGCATTAAACTTACAGAAGAGGGATTGGGCAATATGTCATGTACGGCCGGAATCGGTGCCCATGACCAGAAGATGATCGATGGAGCCAAAGCAGCCAGCAGGGTGCTTGCCATTGACGGGTGTGCGGTTGCCTGCGCCAAAAAATCGCTGGAGCACGCAGGCATCGCTGTAACACAATGGATCTGTGTTACAGATGAAGGTATAAAGAAGACCCCCAATAAATTCGAGATAAAACCTGGAGAGCTTGAACGTGTTTTGAACAGGACCAGGGAGGCATTGTCCTCCGTATAAAGGGGATTTAACTTAATGATGAAAAAAACTATTAATGTTCTGATGCTTTTCTCTATGATGTTGATA
>CAYLRS010000205.1:0-3999 GCA_964385895.1 uncultured Dehalococcoidales bacterium | reverse complement strand
AATCGGCTTACCCCAGTTGAGTTACCCTGAGGTGCCCCAACGAAGCTTTAAGAGGGGATTTCCCATTTCAATTCGCAACTAAGCGATTATCATCCGTTATCGCCTTTGGTCATGATGGTATCCCTTTGCCACGCGGCTGTCAATGCCGCCTCCGAGTCCTCCTGGCGTGACCCGCCAGACCATGCTTTTTTAGCGGTATATAGGCCTGTAAGATGAGTGGGAAAAAACAGTGGCGGGTAAATGAATACATAGACACCACCCGCCCAGGTAAGGGTTTTGTTTCAAGGCTTTAGAGGTCAGCTGATAAAATGGCGATATAAATGTTAGGGGAGGGGGATATCCCCCTCCCTTGTGTGCCGGACTTAGCTCCCGGATCTGCGGACACTCCTGGTTTTACATACTCCCTAGGGCTTTGGTGCTTTCGGTGCTCTGTAATCCCAGTCATTATGTTTCGTCACGTTCATCAGGATGGTTTCCGTACCAAAATCATTGCCGATCTGAATGCTGATGGTTACTGGATTGGTTGCTCCGGAAAGGTCCGCCTTGTCCCAGTGAATGTCAAACTTCCCGTTCTTCCAGTCGATGGTCATATGGTGGATGTCGCCCGTGCCGCCTTTAGGACGCTTGTACTCCCACTTTAGGTTCTTCTTACCTTTCATGGTGATGGTCTCACTCAGTGGCCCGACAGTTACAGTGACAGGTTCGAGGATATCCGCACCATTCCCATTAACAAGGTCGAGCCTAAGCGTCCCCTCGACACGAACTTTATCATCGTCAGCCTTCTTCTTGAAATCGAGCTTGGCATAGTCAACCGAGAACTCTTCCATTATAGCTGTAAACCAGCCGGTGACGGTGATATCTTGAAAACTGACGTTGTGTGAAGCCCCATAGCCGTATAGACCGTAAAATACCTGCATCTGGGTCATATCCCCGGTGAAGGTCATGCCGGCTGGCGTAAGCTCAATCGTGCTCCAGTCGCCATTCGTTTCGAAACCCTGGTCTAAACCACGGATTTTCATATAAGCTGTCCCTGACGTGGCGCTTGTAGCATGTAACGTTATTATGATTGGGTAAATACCACCAGTATTTGCCGTTGCGGGATTTTGCCACGGGTCAACCCCATCTCTATCCCACCAGACACGATGGTTATTCCCGGGGTTTGGTGGAGTTGAGGGAAGGTCGTAGTATCCCTCACCCATACCTCCGCCTCTCTGTAATATTAGCTTGTCGTCCATGTCCAGGGTGGGGCTGCCTAAAGGGTCAGGGTCAAAAGTATTTGCAGCCCAGTCGTAGTCTGTGGCAAGCCAAACCCCCGCTCCCCCTGTCATCCATGTGGGGTTGAAATTGCCGTAGCCGACTTGCCGTGTACCCATTTCAGCCCAAGCGTGTGCGCCGGAATCGTCTACGAGACCGTTGGCGTCATAAGTGAAACTGATTGTTAGGTCACCTTTGGTGAGGTCCCACATTCCGGGGAAGTTGCCGCTTTGGGACCCACCACTTAGAGACACATTACCATAGTTCTTGGTAACTGGCCCCGATGCTGCGACAGGCATAGCCATCGGCAGCACCAGTCCGAATACCATAATCAGCGCCAGGAATGGGTACAAAAATTTTCTCATTTGGTTCTCCTTATCTTTATTTCGCCTTATTGCCCACTCGACGTGGGGCACAGGGGCTTGTAAGTCTTAGTTTCAATACTACTACCTCCTTATCAAAACAAAAACCGACCATCAAAATGGTCGGTTTCACCATTCACTCCACGACACAACAGTAACCAATAAATAAGTGCCGCTTCCTCGCGCCCATCCGTGTAATTAAATTATTCTTTTAAGAATTACTCAAGCATTATAACATATATGTCAATATGTATGACTTCTAACCGGGTAATAAATTGTCAGGTTATTTCAAGGCTTTAGAGGGTGGTTTGCATCAAATGTGTGTAACACCCGATGTAACACTTGGCAAGTGTAACTGTAACGGATAGTGTACCCCCTTTGTTTTTTGGTGGTTTTAGAGACAGTCTATTAACTCACTGGGAGGCAAGTATCTACATGGGGGTTCAGCCAACTTATTTATTCAGTATAAAAGTGGGGGCGCAGATCGCTTTCCGGAATATATCTTGAAGCTTGCCGAACGATTGCACGAAGAGTGCCGCTATCTATTTCATCTTGCACAGGTATAGTCAGCGTTTGCTTCCTTCCCTCGATCACACGGCGAAGTTTAACGTGGCTGCCTTTTTGAGAGAGAATAATAAATGAAAATGAGTGGAAAATTGCGATGACTTCGTTTCCAGATAAACGCCTTGGTTTAGGCGACACCCGAAGGCTCCAACTCGAGGGTTACAAGAAGTGACGGATTAGGAATCAGGTCGAAATCAGCTGGATCTTCACCTTCCAGGTGCAGAGCCACCGCCTCTCTAAGATTAGCAATAGTCTCGTCCAATGTTTTCCCCTGGGTGACCACTGCAATCTCATGACACTCAGCAACATAATAGTTATCACCTTTATAAATGAAAGCCTTTATCGAGCGATGCATTGCTTTACTCCTGATACTTTCCGATCCATCTCAAAGTGATTCAATATAAATGATCTACTTATAATTCTAAATTGTAATCAATCTTCGCTGATTACTCAACAAAGCGAAACCTTGACAACAAATTTACGGGTTTGATAACTTTAATGAATCGCAACGAATCCTGTACCGGCATTTATATATCAATTCAGGTTTGAAGAGGTTGAATGCGTTCTCATCTTTAATCATTTCATTTGAGCGGCATACATGAAAAATATTGACACTATTAACCCCGAGGAATGCAGCCGTATACACGGGATACTTTTCGATATCGACGATACCTTCACCCTCGATGGCAGGATCATACCCCAGGCATTCGGCGCGCTCTGGGAGTTGCATGAACAGGGCTTTATTTTAGTGCCCCTCACCGGCCGCCCCGCAGGCTGGTGTGATCATATTGCCCGCATGTGGCCCGTAGATGGTATCGTTGGCGAAAACGGTGCCTTCTATTATTATTACGACCAGGGCACACACAAGCTCCGCCAACGGTACGTATTCAGCCCGGAAAAGACTGCGCGCAAACGAAGAGAGTTAGAAGCTATTAAGCGCGAGATCCTGCGGAGAGTGCCCCGTGCTAAGGTATCAGCCGATCAACCGTTTCGACTCTTTGATATGGCCATAGATTACCGGGAAGACATTGCGCCGCTCAGCGAGGCGGAGATTCAGGAGATCTGCCGGGTTTTCTCCGATCACCATGCCACATACAAGATCAGTTCCATCCATGTGAACGGGTGGTTCGGCGAGTATAATAAGCTATCCACCGCCAGGCTCTTCCTCGAAGAGTGCCTGTCGATCCCCTGGGATGAAGCAGTACGTACTTTCCTTTTCGTCGGGGACTCACCTAACGATGAGCCCATGTTCCAGGCTATGAGCCTCACGGTGGGGGTTGCCAATATAAAACACTTCGCCGGAGCTATGAAGCATCTTCCATTATATATAACTAACAACAGCGGCGGGCTTGGTTTTGCCGAAATGGCCCGCAAGATCCTTGAACAAAAGAGAAAATAGCAGAGGAGCAAATCCGTGAACAAGAAACCGAAGGTAGCGATTGTTAAAGGAAAGTTTCCTCCGGATAAGCCGGAGATCGACCGCATGTTGCGTGAGGCCATCGACCTGATCGGCGGTCTATCGGGAAAGATCAGGCGGGGCGACCATGTAGTGCTCAAACCTAATCTCTTTGCCCCCTACCCGCCGCCTATCTCAGTGGACCGCCGCGTTGTCGCAAGCATGGTGAAACTCGTGCGGGAGGCGGGCGCCAAACGTGTGACTGTGATCGAGGGTGTAAGCGTGGGTACCCTCATTAAGCGTGTGCGGCCTGCAACGACCTCCTGCGGTATGGCACGGGGCTTCAAAACGGCGGAGATCATGCAGATGCTGGGTATCAAACGGGCGGTCGAGGAGGCAGGCGGCGAGGTCCTGGGCGTGGAG
>CAYLRS010000204.1:0-4003 GCA_964385895.1 uncultured Dehalococcoidales bacterium | reverse complement strand
CGTATGGGCTGAAGGTTATCTGGTGGGTAACCAGGTGGCCGAGTTCATGCGCTACGGCTTTTTTGCCCCAGTCAAGGTTGGAGGGCGATACACCGATAGAAATGATATTAAATCCCGCATAAGCCACACCGCCTGTCCACTCTTCGGTAGTTACCATCGAACCGCGCAGGTCCTGGTAATTGGCATAAATGTATAAACTTACAGGTTTTTCCAGGTAAGCACCGGTGTCCTGGCCAAGCCTGTTGATAGCGTCAAGAGATGCCCTTAGCAGATCTTCGGCAAAGGAACGGCTTCCTTGATACCAGTATATGGCTACCTTGTTTTCGCTGGCCTTCTGCCATTTGTAACGCGTATCATCGAAGCTGACTATCTTTTTTTCAGTAGTTAGCTTATTGCCCGAGTTATCTTCGATAACCCACCAGTAAGATACTCTGGCGCCGGGCGGGAGACTGCCTTTCCGCATGTCCCAAACCCATGTAGTGGAAACGCCGTTTGCAGGCGTGAATTCAGGCCAGGCTTCGGCGAATGCGGGCGCGTAAGTCATCTTGTCCACCTCGTAGCGCAGCCTGATGCGGGAGATAGTGCTGGAGCTCTCCGCCTTTATATTAAATGTCAGTGAGCCGGGGAAATCGATCTCGGTGCCTGAATTTATGACCTTTATATTGCCTGTTGCAGAGACATTAGCAGGAATTAGTAAAAGCGATATTAAGATTAAGAGCGCAAATATCTTCCGTGTCATTTATCCTCTCCCACTTTGGAACGGAGGTAAGCATTAATGAATTCGTCGATCTCGCCGTCTAAAACAGCGCTGGTGTTACTTGTTTCGTGTTCCGTCCTGTGGTCTTTCACCATCTTGTACGGATGAAGGACATAGCTGCGGATCTGGTTGCCCCATCCAGCATCTATCCTTTTACCCTTTATTTTGGCCTTCTCAGCCGCTCTCTTCTCTATTTCAATTTCGAGCAAACGCGCATAAAGCACCCTGAATGCACTTTCCTTGTTCTGGTGCTGCGACCGCTCACTCTGGCAGGAAACAACCATGCCGGTTGGTAGGTGGGTTATTCTAACAGCACTGCTGGTCTTTTGCATATGCTGACCGCCCGGGCCACTTGACCTGAAGGTATCAATCCTTATATCGTCAGGATTTAGCTGAAGATCGGTTTTTTCCTCAGCTACCGGGAGAACTTCAACCAGGACGAAAGACGTATGGCGCGCATGGTCGGCGTCGAACGGTGAGAGGCGTACCAACCGGTGCACGCCATGTTCTGACTTGAGGTTGCCGTATGCGAAATTTCCTTTGATTTCGATTGTAGCGTTCTTGACCCCAGCCTCGTCTCCCTGTGATATATCGAGCACATCTGAATGATATTTGCGGCGTTCGGCCCAGCGCAGGAACATTCGCATCAGCATCTGCGCCCAATCCTGGGATTCTGTGCCTCCTGCGCCGGCATGGATGGCAAGTATTACATCTCTGGAGTCGTATGGGCCATCGAGCATTAACTGGATTTCAAGCTCATCAAAAAGGGCTACCAGCTTATCCAGTTCACCCTGGACTTCGTCCCTGAGGGATAGGTCGTTTTCCTCTATTGCCAGGCTGACCACATCTTCCAGATCCGCGGCTTTCTTTTCAATTTCACGCCATGTTGAAATTGAATCCTTAAGTATGCCTATTTGCCGCATTTTAGATTGTGCCTTCTGCGGATCTGACCAGAAATCAGGGTTTCCTGTTTCCGACTCGAGTGACGCCAGCCCTTTTTCCTTGTTGGCTATGTCAAAGATGCTCCATTATTTGGGATATCCGACGGCGTAGCTCGTTGATCCTGGCTTTCTCTTCCTGCATTATTATTTCCTTAACGGATTATATTCATATTTGTTGCATCACGGAAGGTTTTACTAATCCGCCGTTGGCCGCTAAGTGGGCGAAACGGGTCGGCTCGGGCAGGCGGTAACCCTTGCAACATTTCAAGGCCCAGTGAATTGCCGTGGGCAGGTCAACTTTGTGGCCTATGGATATATATATAGGGTTGACTCCACGTCTGGTGCGGACAGCAGCGCCTATTATCTCGTCATTATCAACCAGGTACGAATATTTCCCGGCTTCATCGGGTACGGTATCATGCATTCCAATTAACCGGGATTTGGCGCAACCGATGGTCGGAATATTCAACAGAAGGCCGATATGCGAGGCGATCCCAAATCGCCTGGGATGAGCAATACCCTGGCCGTCAACCAATATTAAATCGGGTTTATAGGTTAGTTTACGGCATGCTTCCAGAACAAGGGGAACTTCCCTGAAGGAAAGAAGACCCGGCACATACGGAAAGCGGATCTCACCCTCTGCTGTTTCCATTTCAACGAGATCCAGTGAAGGATAATCCAACAATACCACTGCAGCGCGTCCAGCACGGTTAAAACGTGATACTGAAACATCTAAGCCCGCGATCAGAAGAGGTTTTACCATAGAATTCATGTAGATTACTTTACGGGATAAATTTTTTTGTGTTTCGCGCGCTTGCTCCGTCGTCAGGTTCCAGTCATGTAAGCTATGGATTTCCATGTGGGTGATTATAAATGCGGACGAATTTTAAAACAAGTGATGAGCCAGAAGTTTACATTCAAGCGATTTATAAGTAATATTTCGGCAAAAACATCTGCGAGTTATAAGAATGGAATTGAAGATGAGACTCCAGAAAACGACAAAAACGATGGGTGCAACGTATTTCGGTGTTGCTGACCTGTCGCTGGTAAAAGATAGCCCTGTAACATCGTACGAAAAGAAGCTAATTACGCAATTTCACAGGGCTGTCTCTGTAGGGGTCCCTCTATCCAAGTCTATAGTGGATAGTATCGGGGATCAGTCTGATATATATGCGATGAAAAACTACTGGTATCACGTCTATGAGGCTATAAACCGCCTGATCAACTACATCACATTGCGCATAGCAAAAATCCTCGCAGATGAAGGTTTTAACGCGATTCCAGTCCCAGCAAGCCATACAATAGAGGTGGATAAGTTATATGGACTTTTTTCACATAAGTTGGCCGCCAGCCTGGCTGGCCTGGGGTGGATTGGAAAAAGCTGTCTTTTAATTACGCCCGACAGGGGTCCGCGAGTCAGGTGGGGGACGGTGCTGACGGATGCTCCTATGGTGCCGGATAAACTGCTCGCTGGGAAAGGATGTGGTGGCTGTACATTGTGTATTGAGGCCTGTCCGGCAGGTGCTTTTACCGGCAAAGCTTTTGTGCCTTCCGAGGGCAGAGAGGCCAGGATGGACGTGGGTAAATGTTTTAGCTATGTGCACGGAGAAAGGAAATGCGCAGTCGGAATTGAAACGTGCGGGCTCTGCGTTTATGTGTGCCCATTCGGCAAGAAATCGACTCGGGGAAAACGAGGTCGCTGATGGGAGTCGCAATAGTTACTGATACAGTTGCATGCCTGCCACAGGACGTAGTGGACCAGCATAAAATCACGGTTGTGCCCCTGCAGGTTATACATGAAGGCAAAACTTACCGTGACGGCGTTGATATAACGCCCTCCCAATTTTATGAAATTCTATCAAAGTCAAAGGTACTTCCGACCACATCGGCTCCAACTCCGGAAGCATACCTGGAAATCTATGATAAGTTTGCCAGAGAAGGCAGGGACGTGTTGGTCATTTGCCCTTCCATGAAGTTGACGCATGTATATGAATCAGCCAAACTTGCGGCCGAAATGCTGAAAGAAAAGTCATGCAAGATAAATTTGGAGGTGCTGGATACGGGCACTGCGGCAGGTTCCCAGGGTATCGTAGTCCTCGATACCGCAAAAGCAGCCAGTAATGGCTTAGGTCTTCATGATGTGTTGAGTATTGCACGGGAATCCATGAAATGGGTACATTTAATCGCGTTTCTTGATACTTTAGAATATCTGGCAAGGAGTGGTAGAGTGCCCTCATTACTGGCATGGGCCAATGCATTGCTCAAAATAAAGCCTATTATAAAGCAAATAGAGAGGCTATTGCAA
>CAYLRS010000203.1:0-4010 GCA_964385895.1 uncultured Dehalococcoidales bacterium | reverse complement strand
CCGGCCTCGCTGAAGCCGGAGGAGATGATCACTACATTTTTCACGCCCGCGTCCGCGCATTCCTTTATAACCGCCGTAACCGAGCGCGCCGGAACGGCCAAAACCGCAAGTTCAGGGGGTTTGTCCATCGACTTTATCGAGGGATAGCAGCGGACACCGCGTATTTCTTCTGTCCCGGCCTCGGAATTGACTATTGAGAAGGTCCCCGGAAAGCCCATGTTCTTCAGATTGTAAACAACTACGGAGCCGAACTTTACTGGGTTTCTTGACGCGCCCACCACCGCCACGCTGCGCGGTTCAAAGAAACGCCTGATTTCATCTACGGACAAACAAATCTCCAGAAATTTATCACAATATCATAGCATAATGCAAAAGGAGATAGTTGCGCCCGTTGCAGCTTTACTATTAAATATTAGGCAGTTATTTTTATGAGTCGATGAAATCTCTTATTAAGGGTAAGGAGTATTATGGACATAATTGAAGCGATTAAATCACGCCATAGCGTGCGGGCCTTCAAGCCCGATCCCGTGCCGCAGAAGGTACTCCAAGAGCTTATAACCGTATCCACGCGTGTGCCGTCCTGGGCGAATACGCAGACATGGGAGTTTGCCGTTGTGGGCGGCGAAGTCATGCGTGATCTCCGGCAGATGCTGGCTTCCAAAGCTTTTGGACAGGACGAACGTACGCCTGTCATCCCGCTACCCGAGTGGCCTTCGCCTTACAAGGAGCGCAGAAAGGAGAACGGGGTACGCATTTACGAAGCCCTTGGCGTCGGGCGTGAGGACGAGGAGAAGAAACTCAACTGGTTCGTAGATATGTACAGATTCTTCGATGCCCCTAATGCAATCTATATTTATACGGATGAAGGACTGAGTGCCTGGGCGATAATGAACGTTGGTATTATCGCGCAGACCATCTGTCTTGCCGCGCTACAGTACGGGCTGGGCACGGTAATGCTGGCAGCTGGAATCAACTACCCGGATGCGGTGCGCAGTATTCTAAATATACCCGGTTCGAAGCAGCTGCTCATCGCGATCGCCATCGGCTTTCCTGATCCCGCGGCTAAGATCAACCAGTTCCGCAGTAACAGGGTGCCGCTTAGTGAGATATGCACGTGGCACGGGTTTTAGTTTGCAGTTCGTTGCGAGCGAAACGAAGCAATCACTTACCGAGTAAGAGACTTCGCCAGCCCTTTTCCAGTTTAAGCCCCTTAGACAGCGGAAGATCCAGGCCCCTTGAAACCGCTTGCTTAATTGCCCTGATCGGCCGTTGATCGAATTCAGCAATGCTGGTGGCTAACTTCTCTGCGACGGGAAGAAGCTTTGCCCTTGTAACAACACGGTTGACCAGCTTCATGTCCAGAGCTCCCCGCGCGTTGATCTGGCGGCCAGTAAGTAATAAGTCGAATGCTCTTCCAATGCCAACTGCACGTGGTAGGGTCTGTGTGGCTCCTGCAGCGGGTATAATGCCCAGCGCCACTTCTGGTAAGCCGAACTGAGCATCTTCCGAAGCTATGCGGATATCGCAGCACAGTGCCATCTCGATGCCGGAGCCCAGCACGTAGCCGTGCAGGGCGGCAATAATTGGCTGGGGGAGGTTGAGGAAAAGCCCCCAGACATCCCTCTGCCAGCGGGCATGCCGGGCTGCCGTCGGCGATGGCGCTGATAAAAACTCGTTTAAATCGGCCCCGGCGCAAAAAGCTTTATCGCCGGCTCCTTTCAATATAACTACGTGAACTTCGTGGTCTTCCATGATCGCACCCAGAACCTCGTATAGCTCATCGCGCATGCGGACGTTGTAAACATTCAGTACCTGAGGGCGGTTGAGCGTGACGTGAGCTATATTGTCTTTCTTTTCATATAAGATGGTTTCAAAAGCGCCCATAGGCTACTTCCCTTTGAAGCGCGGCTTGCGCTTCTGCTTGAAAGCGGTAATACCCTCAGTCCTGTCCCCGGTGGTGTGCAGTAGAAAATACAAGTCTCCCTCAAGGCGCAGGCCCTGGTCGAGCGTCATGTCCATGCCTTCCAACACCGCTTCTTTGCAGTATCTCAGGGCAAACGGTGCCTTGCCTGCCATTTTCTTTCCCATGTCAAGTATGCAGTTCATTAATTCTGTTTTTGGTACTACCCCACTCAGCAATCCGATGTGTAAGGCTTCGTCTGCGCTTATGCTCTCTCCTGTTAACATGAGCTCCATAGCTTTAGCTCGGCCGATCAGCCGCGGAAGCCTCTGAGTAGCACCATCGGACGGAATCAGCCCTTTCTCAATATAGCGCAGTGCAAAGTGAGCAGTGTGCGCGGCGATTCTAATGTCACATGCTAATGCCATCTCAAGCCCTTGTCCTGTGGCGTCGCCGTTAACGGCAGCAATAGTAGGACATTTCAATCCAGCCAATGGGGCTGCTAACGAATATGGCGCCCCCTTCTTTTTTCTTATTACTCCAGTGGAGAAAGCCTTACCTTCAGCACCAGTGATGATGACCACACGTATGCTGGTGTCGAAATTAATATCATCACAGACTTGCTTTAGCTCTTGCGCCAACTCTGCATTCACCTGGTTGTCTTTATTCGGACTATGTATTGTGATAAGTGCCAGTCCGGTGTCCTTAAGAGAGAATGTTAGTTTATTATACATACGGCTCTTCCTATTTACTGCTTCTGCGGCACAGCCGCCTGTATTACCAGCTTCTTTGCCTTGAAATCCTCGATCTGTTCTTTACTATACCCGATCTCAAGCAGCACCTCTTCGGTATGCTGCCCGAGCAGTGGCGCCGGCCGCTGCACCTTGCCCGGAGTGTCCGAGAACTCCGCATTGATTCCCTGAAGCTGCACCCTGCCCCACTGGGGGTGGTCCTGAAACTCGAAGATGCCGGTCTTCTTGCAGTGAGGGTCGGTCTTGAGCAGGTCGATGATGCCCTGCCCCTGTGCAGCAGGCACGCCCTGCATCAGCAGCAGGAGTGCCCAGACGTTGGAGGGAGTGGTGTAGGAGGCCTCGGTCAGTATGGCGGTCAGCTCCTTATTGTGCTTCTTCCTGGTCCCCGGAGTGGCGAAGCGCGTGTCGGTGGTCAGGTTGGTCAGGCCGAGGACCTGGCACATGGATTTCCAGTGTGCCTCCTTTGCGCAGTATACGTAGAGCCACCCGCCGTCGATGCCCTGGTAGAGGCGGTTGGTGGCTCTCAGGCCCTTGATGTCGGGCTTTCCCAGGTACTTGCGCTTCATGCCCGTGTACTTGATGAAATTGCCCGATTGCAGCGTGATGGCCGAGCGCAGCAGCGAGGTCTCCACGAACTGGCCCTGGCCGGTGCGCAGCTTGTTGAACAAGGCCAACGATGCGCCGAAAGCACCCAGCATAGGGCCCATCTCGTCATTGAGCGAGATCTTGTGGAAGACAGGCGTCTTGCCGGGCCCACCCTGGCCTGACATCTGGCCGCTCATGGCCTGGAAGAGCGGGTCGTAACCCGGCCGCTGGAAGTCCGGCCCCTTCGAGCCGAAGGCAGGCATGGAGATATAGAGAATATCCGGATTTACCTTCTTGACGGATTCGTAGTCCATGCCGATCTTCTCCATGGTGCCGGGCCGCGAGTTCTCGACTACCATATCGCAGGTCGAGATCAGCTTGTAGGCGATCGGCCGCGCCTCTTCCTTCCTGAGGTCGATGACGGTGCCGCGCTTGCCTCGGTTGACGCCCATGAAGCCGCCCGCCATCATGCGCCAGGGGTCCCCGTCGGCCGGCTCTATCTTGATCACGTTGGCGCCAAGGTCAGCCAGCAGTATGGCCGCGTAGGGCCCTGCGCTATACTGACCGAAATCAAGCACCCTGATTCCAGACAACGCTCCACCTGACATGGGGACTCCTCCTTTGTGCGAGAGAATCAACCATATATAACACCTGGCAAATTTAATGTCAACATCAAACCGGTGGGCCTTTTCACACTTCGAAATAATCGTAGGAGTTTCTTGAAAAGGCAGCATTTTAAGAGTAAGATATGCGGAAAACGAACGAGGAGGAAT
>CAYLRS010000202.1:0-4022 GCA_964385895.1 uncultured Dehalococcoidales bacterium | reverse complement strand
CATCTCCAAGGTGCTTATGAGCAACAGCCCCGGCATCACCTGCCTGGCCGCAGACCCGGCGCTGCTGGTGCATCCCAGGTACATCAGGGATCTCTACGCGATAGCCGGCGACCTCAAACCCAGCATCGTCTTCCTGGAGGACATCGACCTGATCGGGGATTGCCGGAGCGGCTCAAGTGCCCGCGGGGACGCTCTCAACGAGCTGCTCGACATCCTGGACGGGGTCAAGGAATGCAATGAAGTCGTCACCATCGCCACCACCAATTACGTCGAGGACCTGGACGATGCCCTCAGCCAGCGGCCGTCGCGCTTCGACCGCATTATCACCATGCGCCCGCCCGATAGGGAATTGCGCCGGGAGATCGTGCGCAACCTGTGCAGGAGGATACCGCTCGACCAGGCAGTCCAGGACCACGTCGTCTGCATGACGGAAGGCTACACACCGGCACAGGTGCAGGAGGTGGTCTACGGACTGGTGATACAGCACAAAAGCCTGTACCACATAAGAAAGGGCTACAGGTTTACCATGGAGGAGGTAGACAACGTCCTGCGGAGGATCAGCCGCAGGAATAACGAGCCAATCGGGTTCAAGAAAGCAGATATATACGCGGACCGCCGGGACAGTAAAACGGTTTACCCGCGCTGAACGGATATTGAATATAAAATAATCAAGGAGGATCACATGAAAGATCAAAGTAAGGTAATCAACTGCAGGGGTTGCGGCGGCACGGGCCAGCAGGGGCATTACGGTGCATTTACCAAACCTCATGACTGCGGTGTCTGCACGGGCACCGGCAGGATCAGGATGAGGTCTGAAGACAGCTGGTGCGGCCGGTGCGGTGGCACAGGCAAGGAGGAGGCCGGCTCTCCGGGCTTCGAGTCCCAGAAGCGCTGCCACATCTGCGGAGGGGGCGGCATCGTACAGATTTAACCCATGGAGCAGTACGAGCTAAACTGGAAAGACTACTACGGCATCCTTGGCATAGGCCCCGGCGCCGAGCCGGAGGTGATCAAGGCTGCCTACACGGCGCTTGCCCGGAAATACCACCCGGATGCCGGCGGTGACGCGCCGCGCATGAAGGAGATCAACGAATCGTACGAGGTCCTTTCCAATCCGCAGAAAGGGCACAGTATGACAGTTACTACCGGCAGAAAAGTGGTGGAAGTAGCCAGGGCCAAACCCGCCGGGAACCGCCGCCGCCGCATCCGGTAAATAAGCCTGGTGTACTGCCCTGGCCTTCATGGCAATGGCAGAGGATTGCACTTTTCTGCAGCATCCCCCTGGGGATGGGGCTCATATTAACCCAGTTTAACCTGTGGTTTTTAATCGCAGGCCTTTTTATCCTGGTTGTTGCCTGCTTCGCAGCGGTAAAAACGCGCGGACTGAGCAAGATAGGAAAGGAATGGACGGCCACAAAGGTTAGCGCCGGCTTCTGTATTACCACCAGCCTCTGCGTCCTCGGCGCAGCGGCGCTGGCAATAGCCGTGGTCTTTATCACAATTTTGGCTATTATCGCAACCTTCAGGGCGCTAACAGCATTATAGCCCTGGCATTATTGACATACATTAATCACGGTCCAGATATACAATACCCGCATCCCAAATATTTACTTTAGTTTATTATTCACGTAATTACCCCTAACCGCATCAGAAAATAGTGCACCCTTTCATAAGCATCACGTATGCGTATTTCCCGTTCTTCCGATGGTGGGATATCATAGAAATCCGCAACCTGCCTCGGACCGAGGTGTTCTACGGAACTGAAATGTTCAGCGATATTAGTTAAAGCCCTGGTTACCAGACAATTGGATAAATGTGGCCGGAAAGCTGCAGCAATTGAATCGATACCCCCGGGGTAGTTAACGAGACAATAGTAAATATCGTAGACGTCTTTTTCTTTTATACGACTGCTAATCGCGTAGCCTTTCATCACAATGAAGGGTACAATAGTAGCAATTTTCAATGAACGTTTGATTAAAGCGCCATTTGGTAATCGACCCTCAATTGTCACTTCCTGGTTCATGCTGAAAGACAGGTCACAGCCCCTGGCTTTGCGGGCCATTACATCCTGTACAGTCTGATGTCGGTGACGTGGTGAGGTACCCTGGTATTCGCCTGCTAATAAATCTACCTCTACCTGGTAAAATCTATCCCCGATTTTTACCTCGCGCATGAAAATAAAAGATTGAGTACCTTGCCGGTAGCCATTTTTCAAGAGAAGTTTGAGTATTGTTTTATAACCTTCCTCCTGTAATTGTGTGTGATCGAGAGCAAGATCAACATCTATGCTGCCAGTGTGAGGTTCAGACGTAGCAGGGGAAAGCAGTGCGGGAATCCAGCCGCCGACCAGTACTATATGATCGTAGTATTCCCCGAGAATAAGCGGTATCTCAAGCAATACTGCCTTTGCAGCCTCTACAGCTTCCGCGGTATAGTCCCGTTTTGTGACCATGCGGGCCTTATAACCTCACTTAGCAACATTTCGGCAGCTTCTTCACCCCGTCCACGATTGCCTTTCAAATCCAGATAAAGTTGAATCGGCGATACGATGTTGGTTCCATCTATCATCCTGCTGTTATAAAAAACCCCATTATCCAACGGAAGGCAAAGAGTAATATTGGAGCCGGTTGGCACCTCCTTCAGATTCATAGCACTGGCAATATTATCAGGCAAACTACCGATAAAAGCTGTAGCCTTCGAATACTTCACCATTGGTACGACTCGTGCGGCACCTGAAAAACTGGTCAGGGCATATGGTATCAATAGTCTTTCGCAGGTTGCGGCCAGCTCTGACTCCATGTCCGGAATACTTTTCAGAGAGTAATACTCTTTTAATTCACCTCGTTTGTAAGAATAATTGGCGGCCCATTCGGTAAGCAATGTTTCCCATTTCTTCAACTCAAAACCGGCATCATCATAAACTATCCATTCACGATCCAATAGTGCTTTCTTTACGTTGTATACCTCTCCTATACTGATTGCTGCCTCACTGGCACTTTCCTGCATTTTCCACTTTTTATAGGGATTATTTAGAAGAACACGCAGTACTCTTTCGGCCTTAACAGAAAATAATGTCTTCAAACCGCGTTTCTGTAAGAAAGGATTAGGTTTGCCCGCCTGCTCGATATATACACTATCGAAGGCCAGACGGCAGTTGCCGGCAAAATCAATATAACCAATGCCTTCGCTCTTGCATACTCGCGCAGCCTCATCTGCAATATATGGTGCAATTAATACACCATACGAATTCTTGTAGTATGTTTGAAAGCGTGCGAGTGCATTGACGGCTTCACGGGCAAACCGCGGCTGGCCACTGTTTTTTATTTCGATTACCAGCATTATCTCTTTCATCGAATTATTATTTGCAACACTGACTATCAAATCTGTCCGCATATTGCCAGACTGTGGTTGCCATTGCATATTGGATACACTTAAGAAGGGCACTCTTGCAAGGCAATTACGCAAAACACCTGCTGCCCGCTCCTTAAAATCTCTTTCATTTCCTATTTTCATTATATTAGCACCTTTCACCATTTGCTGAAATATATTATAATAATGAAACTACGATAATGTCAAATTGCCTATTTCAGTTATATAAGTATTTTCAGCACATGCTGAAAATACGGCGCTTGCGGGGATTGGGCTCATATTAACCCAGTTTAACCTGTGGTTTTCAATTGCAGGCCTTTTCATCCTGATCGTTGCCTGCTACGCCGCTGTAAAAACGCGCGGACTGAGCAAGATAGGAAAGGAATGGACGGCCATAAAGGTCAGCGCCGGCTTTTGCATCACCTACAGCCTCTGCGTCCTTGGAGTGGTGGCGCTGATATTAGCCGTGGTCTTTATCACAGTAGTGGCTATTATCGCTGCCGTCAGGGCAATTGTCGCTTAAAAAGCACGTCATTGATAAATTCTTGACAAACATACACGATGCCTAAATAATAGGATTAAACTTGTGAAGAACAGAAGAAGTCTGTCCAAATCAAAATATATTAGTGGTATTCAGTGCCTTAAATTGCTCT
>CAYLRS010000201.1:0-4022 GCA_964385895.1 uncultured Dehalococcoidales bacterium | reverse complement strand
TCGTTCCCTTAATTTCTCCAGCTCCGACATCCTGCCGCTATTGTCCATATGGACCTCTCCACCATTACCATTATTATGTCCCTGCCATATCCAGGTCGAATTGTACCACACTTTTAACGTTACCTAAAAGATATTATGTCACAAACGTAAATGCTTTGCAGTATAAAAATGAATTTATATATAATTAAGTTGAATATCGAATTAAGCGTTAATATTCTAATGAACTATGTATTTTATGTGAATAAATTATACGCGATCTTTAAAAACTGCATCTCGGGTAAATGATATAAATATGGGATTCAAGATAGTAATAGCGGACAGCAACGCAAATTTTATGAGCATGCTGGGACGGGCATTGTTAGATTCCGATTATGCTTTATACCCGGCAGAATCCAAGGAAAGCGCTTTAAAACAAATCACCCAATACGACGTCGACGCCTGCATAATAGATGTTGATCTGCCCGGCGGTATAGAAGAAGTCATGCAGGCCTGCCTGAACAAGGCAAAGCCCATCGTTGCCATGGGCGTTGTACCCCTCAAGGAAACAGGCAAACTAATTGAGATAATGTATTACGGCATCCCGTATGTTAAAAAATACAACAATGAAGGTGAGGCGAAGCTGGACCACATTATTGCTAGAATGAATGTTCTGCTGCGAACCTTATTGATTTTTAGCAAGGATAACGAGTATCAACGCGGGGTTATTGCGGGGCTGGAGAGCAAGGGATACAAGGTGTTTACCGCTGAAAACGCTGATGACCTGATGCGCACTTTCTTTATCAGTGAACCCAAGGCAATACTGGTATATTTCCCCTCTTCAGAAGACATGGAGGAGCTAACAAAAATTAGGAAGATCGATAACCACCTGCCCATTGCTCTGGTACTGAACAATTTACCTGCCGATGCTGGCGAACTTAGTATTAATGAGTCTACGAAAATGCTTACCCAAGAAGAGGTGTCGGATTATCTCGATAAACTGTGACTAACACGTTAATTTAGATCTGTACTGGCACACTGACGTTAACAGTTGTGCCCTTACCCATCTCAGATTTTATTTCTAATGTACCATTCAGTAGCGTAACCCGTTCCTGCATTCCAACCAATCCCAGCTTCCCACTATGAGACAAATCTCCAACTGTATCGGGCAATTTAAATCCTTTCCCATTATCATGTATTTTTAAATCGACTTTTGAATGATTGATTTCAATGGAAACTTCTGCATTCGACGCCTGGGCATGTTTGCTGATATTATTCAATGCTTCCTGGACTATCCTGAACAATATTAGTTCCATGTCGGGTAATAACCGCTGTTCTTTACCCTTTACCTTCAATTCAATGGCAATACCACTTTCGTCAGATTTTTGCTTAGCCAGCCATTTGACCGCTGGCAGCAGTCCTAAATCATCGATAATTGAGGGACGGAGGTCCTGGCTAAACCGTCTTATACCCTGCAACGTAACCCCGATCCTCTGTCTGATATCCTGTAAAGATGACCTCTGCTGCTGGGACAATCGGACATTGTCCCTGATGAAGTTGTCCATCTGCCTCGAAATGGCGAACAGGACCTGAGCAGTATCATCATGCAACTCTCGCGCGATCCTCTTACGCTCCTCCTCCTGCGCGTGCGTTATCTGGTTAAGGTAATAACGCATATTAATTTGCATTCTCCTCTCTTCAGTAACATCACGAGCTATGTGCTGAAAGCCGACCGGTTTATCATCTATGGTCATCAAGCCTGATGTAACCATGATTGTTTTTCTTAATCCATCCTTGGTTATGTTATGTTGTTCATATGGCTGCTCAAAAGGCTCTCCGTTGAGTAATTTATAGCTCACCTCTCGCGCCAGCTTAAGCATTTCCTCATCCATGAATTCTTTTACATTCCTGCCCATGAACTCCTCTATAGGATAACCCGTTAATTCTTGCGAAGCTTTATTAGCAGCCAAAATCTTCCCACCCAGGTCATGAAACCATATGGCATCATGGGCATTTTCAAAGAGGTTCCGGTAGTCCCTCGCTGATTTATATAGCTGGTCCGCTATCTCCTTTGCTTCCTCGTAGAGCTTGGCATTCGTCAATGCTGAAGCTATCTGGCTCGCTATAGTACTTAACAGATCAATTTCATCAGGAAGAAATGACCGCGGGCGGCGCATCCCCACACAAAGCGTGCCGATAACTTCTCCCTTGGACTTCATGGGGACTATGAGCAGGGGGTGCAATTTATTGCGTATCACTGCCGGGCGTGTCACTCTGGGATCATTGGATGCATCCGGGACAAGTAGAACCTCTCCGGTTGCGGCGACTTGTCCGTTGAAGCCTTCCCCCAATTTTACATGGTCCAGTTCCCTTGCGGATTCAGAAGAAATGCCCTCATAAGCTGTAAGAATCAGCTCGTTCTGCCTTGGTTCTACAGTGTAAACAAGGATAACTTCGACCTCCATCACCTCGCCGACCATCTCCACAGCAGTCTCGATTACTTTGGCCGGGTCAAGGTATTGGCTCAGGGCATTGGATATCGTGTTTAGAGTCGCCAATCTCCGCGCATTCGCCCGCGCTTCTCTTATACGTATCTGTAACTGTCCCTGCGTTTTCTCCAGAGCTGCCATGGCTTTCTTGTACAGTCGATCATCATTTTCTTTTATGCGTATCCAGTTACAAAAAACAAGACCTGCTATAGTTACCAATGTTACTTCGAGCAAGGCATCCGCCACATTGTTCGAAAACATAATGGCCTGGGGCAGCATAATGGCAACAGATGCTGCGATAATTATCAAGGTAGGGAAAATACCGAAGACAAATCCCGTATATAGTGCGATGATGAGAAATAGGTTTCTTTCGATAGTGTGACGGCTTAAATTGAAAAGAAAGACATCTGATCTGAACCCGGTTGGCCATATCACATCCCGGTAAAGGAGAAGCGTTACCAGGGCAAAAAGAGCCAGGATAATCCAGAAATGATAACGGCTCCAGATTTTATACGGGATTCTCATTATCAGCGGTTTTTAAATACATCATTGAATGTAGCGATAACGTTGGCTTTATAAGAATTAAGGTAGCTCCTCAAGTGTAAGCCATCCCTTTTTTAAACCGTATACTATTGCCTCCGAGCGTGATCCTACACCCAGCTTATTAAATATGCTGCGTAAATGTGTTTGAACAGTCCTGACACTCAATGTGAGGTTATCAGCGATCTCCATGTTGCGCATGCCTTTGGCAGCGAGACGCAAAACTTCCATTTCCCTGTCGCTCAGTACCTCACCCAGAGCTTGAGTAACCTGTTCTTCGACCGGAGCCCTTAGCCTGTTTAACACCTTTCTCATTATTTTTGGATGGAGCACAGGCTCACCGGCCATAACCTGCCTTATAGCCTCTATCAATTCCTCTCCGCTCGATTCCTTAAGAAGATAACCGGCGGCCCCCGCCTCTAGGAGAGCGAAAACATACTCATCATCGTCATATCCGGTGAGCACCAGGATAGCAATATTAGGATAAAGAGATTTAATCTCCTTGGTGGCTTCTATCCCGTTAAGCCTGGGCATGGATACATCCATTATGATTATTTCAGGCCTTAATTTTTTAGCCAGTTCCACTGCCTCAATGCCATCGCTAGCCTCGCCGACTACTTGAAAATCGGACTGGGACTCTAACAACCGCCGCGTTCCTTCCCTGACCACCTTATGATCCTCTGCCAGCATAATCCGTATTTTTTCCATAATCGATCTCCCGTTAGATTGTGATTATAACTATAATAAATATACTATTCAAGCCATTAGCTTACTTATTCAGCATAAATGCCTAAGCATTTACTATTAAAGACCTCGGTCTATCTCCCGGTATAAATGCCTAAGTATTTACCCTTAAAGCTGTGAGCTAAAATTTCGATCAGATTGATCGTGGATAAACATAATTTACCAAGCTTTATATCGATTAAGCCATGAGGCGGATGGCATTTCTCAACCGATCCTTTAAAGTTTAGCCTGGCTGTACATTATTTATATTAAGCAAAGAGCCTTCTTAGGCTT
>CAYLRS010000200.1:0-4047 GCA_964385895.1 uncultured Dehalococcoidales bacterium | reverse complement strand
GGGGTGACAAAATCACTGAACAATTAAGGGGACATTTTCACTGGACAACAACAGGATAGGGGCATTACGGATAGGGGCATTACGGTTTATGTAAATTTTTAGCGGGGAAGCAGGGAAGTCAACTGATTTTTTTCACCGGGACAGGCTCGATTCCTAACTTTTCCATGGCCCTTTGAAGCGAGCGGTGCTTTATCACATCCAGTATGACTTTGCTGTGCCAGTCGAAAGTGATGTCGGGAGAGGTCAGGATAGATTCATGAATGCCGTGGTGTTCGATAATTTTAAAAATGTGCTCAATCTGCCTGTCATTAAGCCGTCCATAAAAGCTGTGTGCCCAATAGTCTATGGCGAGTTCCTGCCGAAGTATCCGGTGCCAGCCTTTCTGGTAGCCGGATAGCCGTTTCGCCGACAGGTCATTGTTTTCCAGTGCTTTATGCAGTGTATCAACAGCTATACGGGCGCACAGAAGGCCGAAGTATATGCCGCCGCCCGTAGTGGGTTTTACCTGTCCTGCGGCATCGCCGACTACAAGAATCCTTTCTTCATAGGTGCGCGGTAGAGGCTTCAAAGGTATCGTGCCATAGCTGACCTGGTATTCCGCTCCCTGTATTTTACCCTGCTCTGCAAGGCGGTGGAGAAACTTGCCTGCATATAGCCGGGCGTCCTCTTTGCAGAGCAAACCTGCCTTGGCCCTGCCATTGCCGACGGGCACGAGCCAGGCGAAGAAACCAGGCGCAAGGTCTCTGCCGGTGTAGACTTCGACTTCATTTATATTGTTACAAGCGACTTCCATCTGCGCGCCCCGGGCAAAGTCATGTATTTGCCCCAGTCCTGTTGATCCGGTCAGGGTTGTGGAGAAACCGCTTGCGACGATTACAGACCTGGCTTGTATTTGCAGGGGCTCAGCGTGCCTGCGTGCCTGGATAATCAGCCTTTTTGGCTCTTTGAGGATTTCTGAGGCGGTAGTGGAAAAATGGAACTCGGCCCCCTGTGCCTGTGCTTTCGCAGTCAGGTAGTTGTCGAGTGCTGGCCTGTCCAGTATATAGGCCTGAGTGTTATCGCGCTCCACCTTTATATAATGACCGGATGGTGCAAATATCTTTGCCGAATGTGCTTCAGCCTGTACTATGCTTCTGTCGATATCGAGCAGGGTCGTGCACTCGCTGCTGACGATGCCTGTGCAGAAGGTTTTACTGCCTGGCCGGGCATGCTTCTCGAGAACGCAAACGCTATGGCCTAGCCGCGCTATTTCCGCTGCTATGTAACTGCCTACTATGCCTGCGCCTATAACGACAATATCATACATTTTTTATTACCGCAGTGAATCTATCGTGAATTTGTGATTTAATTTATGGGAAGATGTTCACACCGGTTCGAGGCCGCCGAACCTGCGCTGTCGATTGCTGTAAGCACGCAAGGCTTTTTCCAGCTCTTCTTTGCTGAAGTCAGGCCAGAGCACAGGCGTAAAATAAAGCTCCGCATAGGCCGCCTGCCAGATAAGGAAATTGCTTAATCTCATCTCGCCGCCGGTACGTATGAACAGGTCTGGATCGGGGATGCCGTTAGTGTAAAGGTGCTGGCAAAACAGGTTTTCGTCTATCTTTTCGACCGGAATATGCTTATCGACTATATCGCGTACGGCACCCACTATCTCACCCCTGCCGCCGTAATTAAAAGCGATGTTAACCGTCAGTCCTGTATTTTTCCTGGTGAGTTCCAGTGCTTTCCTGGCCTTTTTTTGAAGTTCCAGAGACAGCTTGTCCAATTTGCCCAGGTGATTTATCCTGATGTTTTTTTGCATGGCAATTTTGATAGCCTTGTCAAGGTTTTCCTCCAGCAACCTGAGGATGCCCACCACCTCGGCTTTGGGACGGCTCCAGTTCTCGGTTGAGAAGGCGTAGAGCGTCAAATAAGGTATATTGTATTCGGAGAACAGCTCCACAAAATCACGGGCGTGAAGGGCGCCCTGCTTATGGCCGAATATCCTTGGCCTGTGCCGCTTTTTGGCCCAGCGCCCGTTCCCGTCCATTACTATGGCGATGTGCCGCGGGAGCTTAATTTTTTGAAGCCCGGTCATTTATGGCCCAGCTTGTTCTTTAATTCCAGCTTTTTATCGAGCTTAAGCTTGATATCATTAGGCACAACCTGGTAGTTCGGCTGGCTTAATACGATGGTGCCCGGTTCGAGGTCATCTATAAGGCAAACGTGGGAGCTGACGATTGAATTTGGCCCGATGCGCCTGCCCGGCAGTATGCCTGAGTTAATGCCGGTCTTGCAGTTATCCCCGATAATAGCCCCTAACTTGTCTCTACCCGTGGCAACAGTCTGTTTCCCATAACGGACAGGGACATCCTTTTCATCGAAGCGGAAGTTGGCAGTAACCGTACCCGCCCCGAAAGAGCAATTGTTGCCTATTATAGAATCGCCTATATAGCTGGAGTGGAACCAGCAGTTGTTGCCAACATAAGAGCCTTTGATTTCAGTGGAGAAGCCCACCACACAGTTTGCCCCTATGTGGCTGTAATCCCTTACCAGGGCGTTGTTGCCGATTACTGTATTCGGCCCGATATAAACCGGGCCCCTCACCACGGCGTTCTCAAGGATGCGCACGTTTTCACCGATGATCACCATGCCGGATACCGTCGCACGGTCGGAAATCGAAACGGACTTCGCTACCTGGCGCTTACCGCTATCCAGAAAATACTTAACTACATCAAATATGTGCCAGGGATACTTTACCGGCGCCCAGAAACCATTATAACGTGTTACGTTTATTTTATAGCCGTCCTTAACCATCTGGTCTATAGTGCATTCGTATACATCATCCTTTGTGGTCCTGATACAGTCTATATAATCCAAAAGCTGGCCCGTATCGGTGTGAAGGTGAAGTAGAATGTTGACCAGGTTACTGGGCTCCGTGCCCGGCTCGGGCTTTTCTACGATGCGCGTTAATTCGCCATCGCCGTTGACGGCAAGGTACCCGCCGGGGAAATATTGCTTGACCTCGTAACCCAGTATATAAGATGTGGCCTTCCCCTTTTTAAAATCGTCCAGCAGGTTTTTATAAGCGGCGACGGCAAAGACGTCGTTTGGATTGACGACCAGTGCCTCGCCATTAAGATGGGGGGCTGCGCACTTCAAAGCATCTGCAATACCAAGTGGCTGTTTCTGCAACGCAAATTTGAAGTTAACGCCTTTTATAGAGGCAGTTACCTGTTCGATCTGCTGCATATTTTCAGGGTTACCAATAATTACAAAGTCCCGGATCTCCGTTTGTAGCGCCAGTTTGATCTGGTGTTCGAGCAGTGTCCTGCCCGAGAAATCTAGCAGGAACTTATCTTCGGTGATGGGGAACATCCTCTTGCCCACTCCTCCACAGAGGAAGACTATTTTCATTGGTTTACCTCTTTAATTGTGTCTTTTACGATATTGATGCCCCTAGTGAGCAGGGCATCAGCCAGGGCCACGGTTTTCGATTCAGCCAGCACACGGATTGCAGGCTCTGTGCCGCTCGCCCTGATGAGCATCCAGGCATCACCGAATTCGAACCTGAGCCCGTCCAGGTCATTGATGTTGTTTGCGTTCAATGAAACTGACTTTTGTTTTATCTTTTTCATGGCGACGTTTTTAAGCTCGTTGGGGCAGGCGATCTTGTCCTTATTGAAATGTAGCTGCGGCAATGATTGAAAGAAATCTCTTATCTCGTCCACTTGTTTAATCGACCCGAGAAGTGTAAGAGCGGCAAAGATACTATCCGGATAGTAACCCACGGTTGGAAGTATATAGACGCCTACGGATTCGACGCCAAGCGCAGCATCGTATTCCTTAGCCAGGTGGGCTGCATAGACGTCCCCCACCTTGCCCCTGATGACCCTGCCACCCAGGTCCGCTATAGCGATATCCAGCAGCATACCGGTTTCTACAGTGGTGGCAATGGTCTTCTTCCCGGTGGTCTGGATGACATGTCTGGAGATGAAGGCGATCATTTCATTGAATCCCAGGAATCCCTGCTGGTGGACCTGCGCCCAAGTATTCGCCTCATAGAAG
>CAYLRS010000199.1:0-4064 GCA_964385895.1 uncultured Dehalococcoidales bacterium | reverse complement strand
TCTTAATAACCTCCAGCTCTTTCCGGGTCTTTTCCAGGCCGGCTTCTATCTCCTTACGCTCGGTGATGTCCTCAATGGCCAGGAGGATGATCCGTTCCTTGCCCAGAACTCCTTGAATTTGCCGGGCATTCAGTAGCATTACGCGCCGGCCAATGGTGGCAAAATCGTGTTCCACCTCGTAGTTATCAAAGGTTGCCTTTTGGGGCAGGATGGTTTCCAGCAGTTCCCGCAGCCTGGGGATATTCCACTGTTTATTGCCCAGGTCATAGATAAGCTGCCCCACGGTATCTTCAGGCTTTACCTTGAAGAATTCATAGAAGGAACGGCTGACCGTGATTACCCTTAAATCCTGGTCCAGAGTGATTAAGGGTTCACGCACGGTGTTGATGACGCTCTCAGCGAATGCGCTGACTTCGTCTGCGGATTTCTTAATAACCTCCAGCTCTTTCCGGGTCTTTTCCAGGCCGGCTTCTATCTCCTTGCGCTCGGTGATGTCCCTGATAACAAAAGCTACTACCCAATCTCCCTGTACTTTTCTCCCAGCAAAGGATATTTCTACCGGGAAAACCTCACCAACTTTTCTTTTAGCTGTGATTTCCATTGTCTGGCCCGGTAACTGATTACCTTTCGTCTCGAACAGCCTTTTCAATTCCCTGTCAAGCAGGTCGGACGATTCCCGGGAGAAGATAAGTCCAAGCAGGTAGACGCCAAGTACCTCTCTTTCTTTGTAACCGAATATTTTTTCTGCAGCTGCGTTCCATGACAAGACGCAACTCCGCCTGTCCACCGATATAAAGGCATCCCTAGCTATTTCAAGCAGGGTTTTATAGTTGGCCTCAATGTAATTAAACGAATTGGTTACTTCTTTTGATAATGGGATGCCTTTGTCAGCGGATAAACGGACCGCCAATATTATCCCGATCAGCAGATAAGTACATCCCAGGTACTGCCCTACCCTGCCGACCCAGCCCAGCATCGTGCCTACTCCCTTTTGTATGAAAATTGCACACAGTCCTATGGTAATCAATGCCAGCGCGAGACTGAGCCAGTAAGTGAAATCATACCTTGACCTTAAGTACACTCTCAGAAAAATAATAGTTGAGACGGCAAATAAAACAGTTGCCGCCCCGAGTACGACTTGCCTCAAAACAGTGGGGCCTACTCCTTGCACAAAGAAAGGAGGAACTAAGCCTGCTAATGCTGCAAGGGAAAATAAGGACATTAAAATCAGGATTGCTAAATAGCAAAGTCCGAGATAGAGTCCGCCGTGTTTGGGCGACTTGTATGGAGTAGCCCTCTGTAAAGCGAATAGGCCGGCTGTTACAAGCAATATTGCACATATCAGTGCACTGGAATTGTAAATGATGACGTTTAGGTTTGTTCCTCCAGGTATATTGATGATAAAACCTGCTACCAACGAGCCAAAGCCGAAGGCAACCATTCCGCAACCTGTAAATAGCAGGGTGAGAGCTCCGCTTGCGGCATAACTTTTCCACGCAAGGTAGGCTACGGTAAACGGGATAAGCGACAGGAATAAAACATTAAGAGTCGGGAGTAAAAAGGGTGGCTCAAAAACCAGGGCGGGGTTAATGAATACCAGTATAATGATTATAGCTATTAGGAGAGGTAGTGGTAGAATAGCCAGGATTTTCTCCCAACCCAGACCCCACGGTAAATTTTTTCGGTAGCGATTAAGCCACGTCTCTCCTCCGTCCATCCTTTGGCACCTCCTTCCGCTATTTATCCCCAGATTAAATAATAATTTACAATCCTAAGTTTATATTATGCCTCTAGGCATAATATTCTCCATCCTCCTCCCCTGTCAACAGGTAATCGATAAACCTCAATGTAAATCGAGTCGTTACGATGGGCGAGCCGTCTTAGCCGTAATATGGACCAGGGCTTTATTTATTGCAATAGATTCAGATTGCGGCTTTGATTTGAAAAGGATAAGGCGGGGCTTTTCAGCCCCGCCAAATTATTGAACTTCGTATGATGCCGCCAGGCCGTCCCTGCCAATAGCTGTTATAGTAACGTTCTTCATGCCCTGTGGTATCCCGATAGAGTGAAGCGTACTGTATTCCGGTTCCAGTGTGCTTGTGTAACACATCGTACCCTCGCAGTAAGTCACCTTGCATTGGACATCCTGGTTGGTTTCCCAGGACAGGCAGGCACAACCGCAGTCATCAACTATCTTGACATTGGTAATGGCCAGCTGCATACAACCGGAAAAAAGAAGGACTGCCAGTAACAGTAGCCCCCCATATTCTTTTCATAGCCTTACTCCTTTAACAAGCTTGGCATAGTCCCAACCGACCTGCAGCGGGCCGTATCAAGCATTACCAGCCTCGCCATAGATAGACCAATTGATCGTCCTGCCTACAAATTGTTTCAAAACGTCAAGAACAGTCCACGCTGTTTCCACACCATCTCGTGATAGTGTCTGCTATTCTCCTCAAATGAGTTGTGGATAATATGCCTAAGCCTGAATAGACGGTAGGGCAAGTGGTTGTTCATAGGACGAGATAAGGGGTACAAGTGGTTGACCGTGTAGTAGCCACCGATTGTTCCACACATTTTCCGGGAAAAGCGTCGCACTTTGTGATTTCACTAGCTTTTCCCAAGATCTATGATCAGCGAAAGGAACACAAGGAACACTTTTATTACACATCTCATCCGCATTTAAAAAACCCAAATAAACCAGTATTATTGGAAACCCAAGTTCTGTTAATTTCCATGCCCAAGCTAAACGATTGGACATCTGATAATGATGCTCGATGGATAGTGACCAGGGCAACTTCGTTTCGGCCGACAGCGAGATGTTGGCTTCTTGCATGCGAGAGTCTATCTGAGCGCGGTTCCTTAAACTATCCACTGAATCATTCTTTCCCCGCTTCTTACCTACCTCTTCCCTAATTAACTCCTGGTCATAAGCTTTAGCCTCTATGAGCAGAATGCCTGATCTGCCCTCAATAGTGCAAGTGCTGGCTATATCCCAATGTGGGACGCGGCCTACTACTTCAGGTACAGCCAACCACCAATTAATAAGGCGATCTCCTATTGAGGGATCAAGAAGAGAGTCGACCCTGCCAAATTGGGCTTCTTCGGTACGGACGAACCCCCCCGGCATCCAGCGATCATAGGATGTCACCTTTCCCCTCGGAGCAATTAATTGAGTAAGCTTTGCCGAAACTTGTTCCGGAGAACCGTGTGTCAATAGGTGGCAACGGGGCTTGCTACCACGCCTTTCATTTGGTTTCAAGATTTGTAGTAGATCAGTTATCGTTGACATATTAAAAGTATGAAACTGACAATTCAGTCCACCTATACGTCTAGAAGCCTTACGCATAGATCGGAGGCGTCCGGGCTATAATCAAACCAGAAGGTTAGCTCGTCCTCGGAGTAGTCAAAGCGTAGGTCGGCAGTCACTGCGCTCTCGAGTTGCTCAATTTCTACGTTCGTCAAAGGAGACCAATCGGGATGGGATATCCAGAAACACAAATACCCGACTACCTTGTAGTCATACCATGGATGGTTATATAGGTCGGCTAAGTCCGGCATAACCAGTTTGCTATCGGCCAAGACACGTGCGAAGGATTTCCCGTAGAGGTCAAAAGTTAAGACATAGCGGGCATCGGGTGCTTCGGAAGGATTGTACCGCTGCATATTCAGGAACGGGCCCAACGGTATACCGTCCATGGAGGCATAGGCTGAAATAGCTTGCATTACAAGGATTGTGCCGTCCAGCATCAACTTGGGTTTCTCTGGCAGGCCCAATTTCCGCATGTGGTCGCGAAAGAGTGCGTAGCTATCAGACCTGGCCTCAGCCCGTAGGCGCTTTTCCCACGACCGATATGTTGTGCGTGCCAACTCGAGTTTATCTTTAGCCGATTTTTCCCTATCTTGCATGGATTCACCCTTTCCGTAGTTAGGTTACTTCCAAGACATACTGCCGAGGCAGTTTCAATCTATCGCTGTAGGCCGTTTCACATTCATTGTAACTGATGGTTACAGCCAGGGTGTGTCTGTTCGCGTTGTTAACCACTACCAATCTGCCTCCAGTA
>CAYLRS010000198.1:0-4066 GCA_964385895.1 uncultured Dehalococcoidales bacterium | reverse complement strand
GGCATCCTCTGGCCGCGCTGAGCTTTGGGGACACTGAGATGGAGGGCACCGTGAAAGATGGCCATGTCCCGGTTGGGCGGGATAACGTAGACGTGGTCCGGCTCGATCTTTAGCTGGTCCAGCGCCTCGACAACGGGCATGGACGTATTCCTCTGCAGTATCTCGGTCAGCATGCTGGCATGGCCAGGATCGAGATGGGATACCAGCACAAACGCCATACCGCTATTGGACGGCACGTTCCGAAAGAAAAGCTCAAAAGCCTCCAGCCCGCCCGCAGATGCCCCCATGCCGATAATGGGGAAGCTGGTATCCTTCTCTTGCTTTACGTTTGATGCAGGTGAAACAACCGCAGTCCCGGCGCCGCCCTTTTTCCCCGCGGTCTTGACCGCTTTTTTACCAGCCATCATTCATCTCCTGCCCGGCGTTCCCCTGAACGAGTATCACCATCAGTAACCCCGCGGCGCAGCAAAAGCTGTCGCGCTCTTTTCATGTGCGTAACCCTTTCAAAATCTCCGCCACCCTGTAAAATTCCGTTGCCTTGTCCAGGAATGAATGTGCCCCCAGCGCCATACATTTTTCCCGGTAAACCGGGTCGCCGGAGCTTGTTAGCACGATCACGCAGGTGGATGGCTTATGCTTTTTAATGCTCTGCAGCACTTCTATAGCGTTGCCCGCCGGCATCTGGATATCCATGACCACCGCGTCCGGGTTTAATTTCCATACCTCTGCAATGGTCTCAATGGCATTTTTGGCCTGGCCGATGATCTCAATATCCTTAACGTCCTCGAGTGACTCCACCAAACGGTTACGGATCAAAGCGGATCCGTCTGCAATTAGCACTTTCACAGGTTTGTACTACCTCCCGGAAATGAAACAATACCCCGGAGATATAATTGTAGGGCATAATGGCGGGCAAAGCTGTCGCTGAAACTATGACTTTGTTGTAGTGATTTAGCGAAAATTGTGTAGATATTTCCCTACACAGATAGTCCTTCAGTCCACCAGGTCGTGCTCGAGGCCGTAGCGGATCAAATCGGCATCGGCGTCTATACCCATTTTCTGCATGATGCGTGACTTGTAGGTGCTAACCGTCGATTGCCCCAGCGAGAACTCTTCGGCGATCTGCTTGATTGTCTTGCCCCTGACGATCATGCACAGCACCTTGAATTCATTGGGTGAAAGCAGCTCGTGGGGCAGTTTATCGGCGCTAATTCCGGCTGTTGCATACTGGGCCAGCTTTACGGCAAAATCCGGGCTGATGTAATTTTCGCCCGAATATACCTTGCGTATGGCGACTATCAACTCTTCCGCTATATTGTTCTTGGTCAAATACCCGGAGGCGCCTGCTTTAAAGGCGGTCAGCGCATACTGTACATCGGCATGCCGGCTTAATACCAGGAAAACGAGCCGGGGCTTGATAATTTTCGATTCACGTATCACATCCAGCCAGTTCTTGCCCGGCATGGAGATATCCAGTATGACCACGTCGAAATCATCGGCCGCTGCTTTCTGCATAGCCTCATCGCCGCTCCCGGCTTCGGCAGCTACACTTATATCAGGTATGTTTCCCAGTATCTGCCTCAGCCCCTGGCGGATGATAGGGTGATCGTCAGCCACCAGCAACCTGATCATTCAAACATGTCCCCCTTGAACCGGTATTTTCACCTTCACCGTGGTGCCTTTGCCGGGCCTGCCCTTAATTTGCAGGCTGCCGCCAATGTAGGCAATACGTTCCCGCATACCCATTATGCCAATTGATTTCCTGCTGGCAATCTCTTTCTGCGTAATCCCCCTGCCGTTATCGCTGATTTTCATATAAAGTCCGTCAGTTTGCTCTGCCAGACTTAGCTTTATCCGTGTGGCTTTGGCATGCTTTGCTGTATTGATAAGCGTTCCCTGCAAAACACGGAAGAGGGCTATTGAAACATTCGCGTCCAGGATGATTCCCTCGGGTTCACTGAAAAAGTCGCATGTGATCCCGGTCTTCTCCTCAAATTCACTGAGATAAGACTGTGCTGCTGGTACAAATCCGAGGTCATCCAGCAGCGGCGGCCTCAGCTCGGTGGCGATTTCCCGCGCCTTTTCGTCGGTAACCTTGACCAGCCTGAGCATGGACTCCGCTTTTTCAAGTAATTTCTTTTGGTCATGGGGCATTCTCTTGATGAGCCAGGAAAGGTCTATCTGCAGGGCTGTCAGCGACTGCCCCAGGTCGTCGTGAATCTCGACTGCTATGTTTTTCCTCTCGTCCTCCCTTGTTATTTGCAGGCGTGCCGCAAGGTTTCTTAGCTGGTCGTGGGTAGCAAGCAGTTCGGACTCCTTGTTTTTGCGGTCAGTGATGTCAGTCGCAATTGCCGTAAACCCGATCAAGTTACCCTCGACAATCAATGGGGTGGGACTGGAATATAACCATATGTAATTTCCATTTTTTTGAAGAGCCCTGAACTCCAGATCGGGCCTATCTTCGGGTTTTTCCAGGCCTGTTAAAAACTTATCCTGCACTTGCTTCCTGTCACCAGGATGGATGAAGTTGAGGAAGGGTTTACCCGCAAGATCTTCTTTAGCATAGCCCATCATTTCAATAAATGTATTATTTACAAAGGTCAAATTGCCCTGCAGGTCCACGCTGGCCACGCCGGCGCCTGCCGTTTCGACAAGACTGCGATATTTGGATTCGCTCTCCCGCAGCGCCTCCTCGGCCTGTTTGCGCTCGGTGATATCGCGCGCGAATCCTGTGTGATACTCTTTACCATTATATTCAAAGTAATTCGCTGTAATCTCCACAGGGTAGCTTCTCCCGTCTCTTGTGCGGTGTGTGGTTTCAAAGTTGAGGGAACCGCTTTGTTTTAGTTTTTCCCAGAACTCAGGCCACACATCGGCTGAATAGTCCGGGTCTATATCGTGAACTCTCATCGATAGCAGCTCTTCCCGTGAATAACCAGTAGCACGACAGAAAGATTCGTTTACATCAACGAAACGTGCCTCACGGTCTACACAGGACATCGTATCGATAGCGTTATCCAGTGAAAACCGTGTAAAAAGAAGTGCTTCCTCTGCACGCTTGCGCTCGGTCATGTCCCTGATAATAAAGGTTACTACCCAATCTCCGTATACTTTTCTGGCAGCAAACGATATTTCCGCCGGGAAAAGCTCACCACCTTTTCTATTAGCTGTGATTTCTATTGTCTTGCCCGGTAACAGGTTATCTTTCACCTCGAACAGCTTTTGCATCTCTGTAGCAAGCAGATTAGACGATTCCCGGGGGAAAACAAGTTCAGGCAGGCAGGCACCAAGGATTTCTCTTTCTTTGTAACCGAATATTTTTTCGGCAGCTTGGTTCCATGACAAGACGCGACTCTGCCTGTCCACCGAGATAATGGCATCGGTAGCCATTTCAACCAGGGTTTTATAGTTAGCCTCAATGAAATTAAATGAAATGGTTATTTCTTTTTCTAAGGGGATGCTTTTTTTAGCGGATAAACGGACTGCGGATATTATCCCGATAAGCAGATAAGCACATCCCAGGTATTGCGCCACCCTGCCTGTCCAGCCTATAGGGCTGCCCACGCTTTTTTGTATGAAAATTGCACACAGTCCTATCGTAATCAATGCCAGCGCAAGACTGAACCAGTAAGTAAAATCATACCTTGACCTTAAGTACACTCTTAGAAAAATAATAGTTGAGACGGCAAATAAAACAGTTGTCTCCCCGAGTACGACTTGCCTCAAAACAGTGGGGCCTGCCCCTTGCACAAAGAAAGGAGGAACTAACCCGTCCAATGCTGCAAGGGAAAATAAGGACATGAAAATCAGGACTGCTAAATAGCAAAGTCCGAGATAGAGGCCGCCGTGTTTGGGCGACTTGTATGGAGTAGCCTTCTGTAAAGCGAATAGGGCGCCTGCGACGAGCGATATTGCACCTAGTAGTGCACCTGTATTATGCATAGTAGGTGTAAGATTTGTTCCTCCAGGTATATTGATGGTAAAACCAGCTACCAATGAGCCAGATCCGAGGGCAACCATTCCGCAACCTGTAAATAGCAGGGTGAGAGCTCCGCTTGCGGCATAA
>CAYLRS010000197.1:0-4097 GCA_964385895.1 uncultured Dehalococcoidales bacterium | reverse complement strand
AGGTGACATTTTCACTGAACAGTTAAGGGGTGACAAAATCATAGAACATCAACAGAGCTACTTGACAAGCTTCAAACAATGGATTATTCTAATCGTAAATACTAAGGAGGTACATTAATGGAAGCTTATTGCATGAAATGCAGGTCCAAGAGGCAAATGAACAACGCCAAGGCCATTAAAATGAAGAATGGCAAACCGGCGACCCAGGGTGTCTGCGCCAAATGCGGCACCAAGATGTTCCGCATCGGCAAAGCATAGTATCGTATAAGCTGACATTTCAGAGAGGCAAGGGCAGCTCAAATGCTGCTCTTGTCTTGTTTGTTATTTACACAGTTACCTTGCCGACTGTGATATCAAATATTTTTCGAGGTAGGCGCTGACTCAGATACCAGGCTTTTCTTTACGTAAGCATTGTGGACCATTTCCTTAACCGAGGAATATTTCTTAGCAAAAATCAGCCCGCCAGCGACGCAGCATAAACCGCCAACAAGCAATGTAGTTGGAGCCCCGATTACATCTGCCATGCTGCCGGCCAGCAGTGTGCCGAATGGCGCCAGACCCATGAATGACATCACAAAAAAGCTCATAACCCGGCCGCGCTTATCATCATCTGCTATGGTCTGTAAAACAGTATTGCTCGCTGCCATTTGAACCACCATGCCGAAACCGGTGAAAACCATAAACAGCAGTGAAAGCGGGAGGATCCTGGAGAAAGAGAAAAGGACCAGCCCGCTGCCGAATATGCAGGCCGCCACCATAATTATTTTACCAAGTCCGAACACATTCTCCCTTGAAGCCAGGTATATGGCCCCGATCAATGCCCCGGCGCCGGCAGCCGCCATGAGGAAACCCAGCGTATTGGGGCCACCCTGAAGCACCTCCTTGGCGAAAACCGGCATGAGGACGGGGTACGGCATCGCCACAAGGCTCGCCAGTGCGAGAAGCAATATTATGTACTTAATGGGCGCAAACCCGAATGCATAGGTAACACCTTCCTTCAACCCTTTTAACAAAGGTGTGTGCTGGATTGTGGTTTTGAGAGGGGGTAATTTCATGGCGAGCAGGCAACCGATAACGGCAATAAAACTTATCCCGTTTATAAGAAAGCACACTCCTTCTCCTACCGTGGCCACCAGGATGCCGGCTACCGAAGGCCCCAACAACCTGGCGGCGTTAAACAATGACGAATTCAAGGCGATGGCATTGCCCAGGTCCTCCCTCTTTTCAACCATATCAAGAACGAATGACTGGCGCGTTGGCATGTCGAAGGCATTAATAAGGCCGAGCGACGTGCTCAACAATATTAGATTCCATATTGCTGCATTCCCTGTCAGGACTATAGTGGCTAAAGTAAGGGCCTGTATCATGGCCAGTGTCTGGGTCACGATCAGAATGCGGTGGCGGTTCAACCTGTCCACGAGAACCCCGGCAAACGGCGTCAGAAGAAATGTGGAAATCAGGCCACAAAATGCAACTACACCCAGTAAAAGGGCCGAATTTGTCAGCCTATATACGAGCCAGCTGATTGCGACCTGCTGCATCCAGGTTCCTATCAGGGATATGCCCTGGCCTATGAAATAGAGGCGGTAATTCCTGGAGCGCAGCGCCCGGAATACACGCGCCAGCCCGCTAGGGTCATTGGACGCCGGGGTATCCGATAAACCGTTTGAGGAGGTCACAAGGTCATATTTTAATACAATCTGCCACCCTGGAGCCTCTTTTTGATAGAGGAAGCACAAATAAAAGCGGCAAAATAAATTGACGACAGCCTGCCTTAATAGTAATATTATTGCCGCATCCAGGTGGATAAAGAGCTTCACCCCGAGGCTTAATTAATGCGCAAGGAGGTTGTCTTGAAGAAAAAGGGAAGTGCCTGCAAAGTTGTCTGGATCACTTTAATCACCATTCTCGCCATTATCGTCCTGCTTTCCGGCGGCGGCTTTATCTACATTAATTACCTGACCAACGCCCCTCTTCCGCAGATAGATGGTCAACTTAATGCTAAAGGGCTCAAAGACAACGTGGAGGTGATCCGAGATCCATACGGAATACCACATATTTATGCTAAAAATCTGCACGACCTATTTTTCGCACAGGGATATACTCAGGCGCAGGACCGCTGGTGGCAGATGGAGTTCTTCCGCAAAACCTGCGGTGGCAGGATCGAGGAGCTCACCGGGAAGAAGGTCAGCCTCGTTTCTTCGGATATCTACCTGCGCACTTTTGGCTGGTACAAGGTGGCCGAGAAAGAGTATAGCCTTCTTACTCCAGAAGACCGTACCCGTATGGATGCATTCGCAGAAGGCATCAATTCCTATATCTCCGGCAGGAGTCCCCAGGAACTCTCTGTAAACTACAGCATCCTGGGCCTCACCGGCGTGAAATTCAAGATCGAACCATGGACTGTTATGGACACGCTGGTATTTGGCAAGCTGATGGCCTGGGACCTCGGCTACAGCGGCGATCAGGAGATCACACGGTCCAAGCTCTACAGCATCCTGGGAGCCGAGATGACTGAAGAATGGCTGACGCCCCCCTGGCCATACGGCCAAAAGCCTACCATAATTCAACCTGAGGACATCCAGGCAATGGATAAGTCAGCCGGAACGAGAATTCAGATCGGCGCTGAAAAACCCGATTATAACTTTGCGGCCGGCGTGCAGATTTACGATGACCCGAAGCCCGATTTGAGCTGGCTCATGGGAGATCCCGCGGGCATCGGCAGCAATAACTGGGTGGTGGCTGGAAGCAATACGCAGAGCGGCAAGCCCCTCCTGGCCAATGACCCCCACCTGGGTATCCAGATGCCGTCGATCTGGTATGAGATCGGCCTCCATTGCCCTGACGACGGCAAAGGCCAGCCTGTCGATGTCGTCGGGTTTACCTTCGCACCAAACCCAAGTGTAGTCATAGGTCATAACAACAACATCGCCTGGGGTGTTACCAATGTCTACCCGGATGTTCATGACCACTACCAGATAAAGGTCAACCCCGATAACCAGCTGCAGTATGAGTGGAACGGCAAATGGCGCGACATGACCGTGCGGGATGAGACACTCAACTTCGGAGACGGCAAGCCGCCCCTTACCTTCAAGGTCAGGGAAACTCACCTCGGCCCAATTATTAATGACAACAAATACGATTCCAAAACTGGCGAGCTCAAAGGTTTCAATAACAAAGACCCGCTGGCTTTGCACTGGACGGCGCTTGAACCAGGCTCTGTTTGGCTGGCCATTTATGGAATCGACACCGCCAAGAACTGGGACGATTTCCGCAATGCGCTGAAGTACTGGGATGTTCCCTCGCAAAATTGTATTTATGCAGATAAGAATGGCAACATCGGCTACCAGACGCCCGGCAAGATACCCATCCGGGCTAAAAATCACAGCGGCCTGCTGCCGGTGCCAGGATGGACCGACGAGTACGAATGGAAGGGATATATACCCTTCGACCTGCTGCCGCGCTCTTATAACCCCCCGCGGGGATTTGTTGTAACAGCCAACCAGGCCGTGGTGCCGCCCGAATACTACGACTTTCTCCAGAAGCAACTGGATCCCGATTTTAACTACAACCTTAGTTACGAGTGGAACTACGGGTACCGGGGACAGCGGATCAACGAGTTAATCAAGCAGCTCGCCCCTCACACCATCACCACCTTCCAGGCGATCCAGGGCGACAATAAATACCTCAGTGCCGATGAAATATTGCCTTACCTGGCAAACCTCAAGTTCGACGACCCGGCGCTCACCGAAGCCAGAGACTGGCTGCTCAAGTGGGATCATTTCTTCAACGTTGACAGCCCGCAGGGAGCGCTCTACGCCGAGTTCTGGATGAAGCTGGTGAACAATACCTTCCAGGGCAAGCTCGGAGACGTAATAAAAAGTACCGGCGACAGCAGGGACATGTGGGCCGTCAACCTCCTGCTGCAGAAGCCCAATGACCTCTGGTGGGATGACCCTTCCACCAGGGATAAGATTGAAACGCGGGATGAAATGCTCGCTAAATCGTTCAAGGACGGTTATGAAGCTGCAGTGGCCACCCTCGGCAAGGACCGCAGCCAGTGGAAGTGGGGCAAGCTGCACACGGCCACTTTCGTG
>CAYLRS010000196.1:0-4101 GCA_964385895.1 uncultured Dehalococcoidales bacterium | reverse complement strand
AGTTTTTCGCTGACAGCTTGCTGAATTGCCTGACTGCGGTTTTGAAAAACATGTTCAGAAACAAGCCTGTCCAATTCGCCAATGAATCGTGCTTCTAACGTAATAGCTATCTTTTCTTTTCCCATCACGACCTCCTGGTATTACATTATATCATACCAGCAACCAAATGAGCAATCATTGTGCTCCTTAATTTTTTAGAGTATGCTAATCCAGTATTCATACGAGTAAACAAATTAATGCGGCAGTGGTTTATTTAAATGGCTGAGATTCTCAAAGATAAATACGATGCTATAGTGGTTGGCACGGGACCGGGTGGGGCGACGGTTGCCAGGGAGATGACCAATAAAGGCAAAAAGGTGCTCATGCTCGATTGGGGCAGCAACGCACCTGTAAAAGGTACCAACGCTCAGGCCTTCGGCTACATAGGCATGCCCTATAAGAGCCTGTATATTATAGATAGCCTGCTGGGTCTGGTGCGCGCCATCACCGTGGGCGGCAGCTCAATTGTGTATTACGCCACGGCATGGGACCCGCCCGTAGAGCTTTTCGATAAGCACGGCATCGACCTGCGGACTGAGGTTGAAGAGATAAGGAAAGACGTACCCATCGGTCCCCTGGCCGACGATTTGATCGGCCCCTCTGCCAGGCTCATCGCCAGGAGCGCCCTCGACCTGGGCTATAACTGGAAGAAGATCAACAAGTTCGTTTACCAGGACAAGTGCCGCTCCAACTGCGATAAGTGCGACCTGGGCTGCCCCTACGGGGCGAAATGGAACTCGCGCATGTTCGTCGAGGAGGCGACCGATAAAGGCGCCACATTGCTCGACCTGGCAAAGGTGACGAAGGTAATTATCGAAAACAAGAAGGCCACCGGCGTGGAGTTCTCGCGCAAGGGCAGGAAGCAGATCGCTCAAGCCGACCAGGTAATTGTCGCCGCAGGCGGCATCGGCTCGCCGATCATACTGCAGCAGAGCGGCATCAAAAACGCCGGCGCAAATTTCTTCTATGATCCGCTGATTGTAGTCTTCGGAACGGTCAAAGGGCTCAACGACGGCAAGGAATTCCCCATGGCCATGGGACAGCATATGGTGGAGGACGGTTACCTTATGACCGATATGACACTGCCGTGGCTGATATACGACGTTTTCACCGCCGAGGTCGGCCGCATCGATAAGCTGGCCGCACACCCGCAACAGCTAACCGTCATGATCAAAGCCAGGGATAGCCTGGGCGGCAAGATAAGCGCCAGCGGCTTCATCAAGAAGCCATTCACCTCCAATGAGCGCGGCAAACTACTGCACGGATTCGAGCGCGCCAAAAAGATACTGCAGAACGCGGGCGCCAAAGACATCTTCAGAACCTGGTGGATTGCTTCACACCCGGGCGGCACCTGCAAGATCAACGATATCGTGTACTCCAACCTCAAGACCGAGTATGACAACCTCTACGTCTGCGATTGCTCGGTGATACCAGAGGAATGGGGCCGGCCGCCGGTATTCTCGCTGCTGTGCCTTGGTAAGAGGCTGGGCAAGCACCTGACCGCCACAAAACCTTCAGAGAAGCCCGCTGAGAGCAAATCCCCGGCACCAGCCAAACCGTGAATCAGGCCAACCTGGAGCGTACCAGCGCAACTACCTTGCGGATATTCAGCGCTTGGTATAACCACAGGTAGAACATAAAGTACCCAGGCGATATCAGATAAATGTTACTGCTAACAAAGTTCGATTCGTCCGCGCGCTGTAAGCTCTGTGGCGCATGCCTTTCCAGCTGTCCTGTGCTCGGCTTCAAGCAGGACAGAGCCATCGCAGAGAAAGATAGCCTGAACAGGGGCCAGCCAAGCCCGGTGCTGGAGATGTGCACTACCTGCCTTTCCTGCGATCTTTACTGCCCCAATGGCTGTGATCCCTACGAGCTGATTCTCCTGCGCTGGAACGAGCGGTACCATGAAAAAGGGCTTCCCGCGGTAGCGCGCATGGTTATCCCCCCTGACCCGGTTTCCATCTGGAGCCAGATCTATCCCCTGATGCCGGCAGATGAGCAGGAGCTGATCGAGAACTGGCGTGTCAGGAGCGGAAAGGCGGGCAAAGACATACTGCTAACAGGATGTTTCAGCGCCTTTTCGCCCTATCTCACCATGACGCCTCTGCTGGCAGGTCTGACTCCGTACGGGGACGAGCGCAACTGGTGCAGCGGCGGGCATATTTATCAGCTCGGGTTGCTGGATGCGGTGGAAAGGGTCGGGTTGAGATTGCAGGATGTTTTCAGAGAGCTAAAGCCCAGAAAGCTGGTGACCATGATGGCCGCCGAGTATGCCATGCTGGGCAAGATACTGCCACAAAGGTTCGGCATCAGCTTCGACTTTGAGGTCGTGCCCCTGGAGCATTATCTTCTGGACAGGCTGCGCCGTGGCGAATTGCAGTTGAACCATAAGTTAAATAAACGCGCCGCGATACATGATAACTGCTTCTCCAAAGCTGCTGGAAATGCCATCTGGTCGCCTGTGAGGGAGCTTGTGCAGGCATGCGGGGTAAAAACCGTGGAGATGGCGCACAATAAGGAGGATGCGCTCTGCTGCGGTTTCGGTGCGGCGGCAGGCCGCTTCGACCTCTTCGATCTCATAGCATACGGTAAACGGCGGCTCCAGGAGGCTGAGGATGCGGGAGCTGACTGCCTGGTGGTTTACTGCGCTGCCTGCTATTTCATCTTCTCCGTGGTCAGGGAGCTTGTCGGCAGCAGGCTCGAGCTATATCATATCCTCGAGCTGGCGGACATGGCTGAAGGCAGGCAACCGCTCCACCGGACGCGCCGGCGCGCCTTCAACATTATCGCCATCATGTCCGCCAACATCACCCGCATGCTTTTACAGAGTAAAGCGCGGCAACGCTTCTGGATCGACCTGGACGCCATCCAGGGGGCTCCCGAGCCTGGAGGTCTGGATCTGAAGGCCGACCGCCTGTGTACGTTTTACAATGGCTTTTTGAATAACCCTGTAATGCAGAATCCCTTTTCCCTGTCCATATTGAGAGCGATCGTGCGGCTGGCTGTGTCCGGCCGGAGGAGATCTAACCATGGCTGATATCAAAGAATACAGGTTTTCTGATGTGCAGAAGTGCAAGCTCTGCGGCGACTGCCTCTCGAAGTGCCCCGAGATGTCGCTGCCGCTGGAGACCGCTCGCAGGGAGAAGGAGAAGATCAACCGGGGCGAGATGAGCAGCAATGTTTCCCTGTCGTGCACCGCCTGCTTCGATTGCGACGGTTTCTGTCCCAATGGAGCGACGCCCTGCGAGACCATCATGGACCACTGGTGGCGCGAGTACAGGCAGCGCGGGCTGCTGGAAAGGGCGCGCTACTTCCTGCCGATGCAGAAGCTCAATTTCCGCAGCTATGTGCTGGCAAGGCTGCCCGCCGATGAGAAGGAGATGGTGGCAAAGTGGGATGATAAGTCCGCCTGCACAGAGTTCATTTACCCCGGATGCAACGTCACCACGGTGCCTTACCTTACAAAGACATCTTTATTGCCGCCTTTACCTGTGAGGGGCGGGCTGGACTGGTGCTGCAGCGAGACCTTTTTCCGCATGGGTTACTATGATCTTGCCGAGGCGCAGGGCAGAAAGATGCAGGCCAGGTTTGCCGAGATGGGCGCGCGGGAGATACTGATGATGTGCACTGCAGGCACGTTCTCCTTTACGAAAATGCTGCCTCAAAGGCTGGGTGTTAAATTCGAAGCCAGGTTCAAGCCACTGGTGCGCTACCTCTGGGAACAACTGGAGAGCGGCCAGATCAAGGTGGTCAACAGGCTTAAACTGCGCGCCACGATACAGGATTCCTGCTATGCCAAGTTCCTTGAGCCCGACTATATCTCCCTGCCGCGGAAGATCCTGGAGCGCATCGGCGTGGAGGTGGTTGAGATGCCCCGCAGCAAAGAGCGTATGGTCTGCTGCGGCATCGGTGCGGGGTTCAGCATGAGGAGCAACTACAATACCCTCCGCATTACGTATTCCACCGTGAAAAGGATAAACGAAGCGAAGAAGACCGGAGCTGACTTAATCTGCGTTTACTGCGCCGGCTGCCTGCAGATGCTCGGCTCGGGGAGCCTTTTCT
>CAYLRS010000195.1:0-4101 GCA_964385895.1 uncultured Dehalococcoidales bacterium | reverse complement strand
ATTGAACGGCAAGCCAGCGAAGTTCGCGGTCAACGTGCCGCAGATCTCACCCGAGCTGCTGGATATACTCCGTCCCTACATGGACGTGGCAGCGGTGGTGGGCAAGATGGCCGGGCAGCTTATGGCCGGGCAGTTGAAGAGCCTGAAGATAAGGTACTCCGGCGATATTGCCCAGTACGAGAGCTCGGCGCTTAAAGCGGCCATACTCAGCGGCCTCCTTGATACGGTGAGCGAGGAGAAGGTCAACCTGGTGAACGCCAACGTGCTGGCACAGCAGCGCGGCCTGAAAATATCCGAGCAGAAGGAGATGGAAGTCGCCAACTATGCCAGCCTGATTTCCCTTGAAGTGGTGGCCAGCGGCGGCACGGTTGACGTTGCCGGCACGGTGCTGCGCAACGAGACGCATATCGTGCGCGTCAACCAGTTCTGGCTGGACATCGTGCCCACCGGCGGCTATTTCATGCTGATCTACCACACGGACAAGCCCGGCCTCATCGGCGCCGTGGGCACCATCACGGGCAAAGCAGATATCAACATCAGCTCCATGCAGGTGGCGAGATTGCAGCCCAGGGGCGAAGCCCTCATGCTACTGGCACTGGATGAGCCTGCCACCGAGAAGCACATCAAGCAGATACTGGCAATACCGGATATCAACGTGGTGAAGCTGGTCAAGCTATAAGAAGAAGTTTACTCTCACTCCTGCCACTCCCCCTGCCATAGCGAGAGGGGCTTTATTCCCCCCCCCCTCCCTGTATAAAGTAAAATAAGCCAGCGCCATTTTATATGTAAAGGCAGTTATCATTGGATAAAAGCACTCTCGAGATGCTGGAATTCCCCCGTGTGAGGGAGCGGCTGGCGAACTATACGTCATTCCCGGCAGGCCACGAACTTGCGCTGGCATTGAAGCCTACATCAAATGCTGAGCGTGTGGTGCTCCTGCTGAAACAGTCGGCGGAAGCGCGTAAGCTGCTCTCGATAAAGCCTGATTTCCATATCGGAGAGGCCTTCGACATCAGAGAAGATGTATTGAGGGCTGAGAAAGGCGTTTCACTCGACACGCAGACGCTGCTCAAGGTGCTCAAAACGCTGGCCGCGTCGCGGCTGGCACGGGGAGCCCTGGGTAAGCTGTCCGACGACCTGCCCTCTATATGGGCCATAGCACGCGATATCTCGGTTCAATCCGAGCTGGAAGGAGAGATAAGCCGCTGCGTTTCAGTTACGGGAGAGATCATGGACTCGGCATCGCCGCGGCTGTCCAACCTGCGCTGGCGGGTGAAGGAGACGCGCCGTCAGCTTCAGGAACGTCTATCCTCCATCGTGAAATCCAAGAAGGGACAGGCTGTGCTGCAGGAACAGCTGGTCACCGAGCGCAACGGGCGCTACGTGCTGCCGGTCAGGGCCGAGCTTAAAAAGGAGATGAAAGGCATCGTGCATGACATCTCCAATACAGGAGCGACGGTATTCATCGAGCCCATGGAAACAATCGAATCAGGGAACGAGCTGCGCCAGTGTGAGATCGAGGAGAAGCAGGAAATCGAGCGGATACTCGTCTCTCTCAGCGCAGCGGCCGGCGCCGCGGCGGAGCAGATATCACGGAACATAGAGATACTCGGGGAGCTGGACCTGCTGCTCGCCAAGGCGCTTTATGCCGGGAAGATGAGAGCCATCGAACCTGAGATAGCAGCCGAAAGTGACAGCGGCAAGCATGTCCTGAACCTGGTCAATGCCAGACACCCCTTGCTGAGAGGCACCGCGGTGCCGCTGAGCGTGGAGCTGGGCAGGGACTTCTCGGTATTGATTATCAGCGGACCGAACGCAGGTGGCAAGACGGTGGCGCTGAAAACCATCGGGCTGCTGGCCCTGATGGCGCAGGCCGGGCTGCCCATACCCTGTTCCGACGGGACCTGCCTGCCGGTTTACGACGCCGTCTTTGCCGATATCGGTGACGAGCAGAGCATCGAGCGGACGCTGTCCACCTTCAGCGCCCATATCAGCAACATCGCGCGCATCGTGAAGGATTCCACCCCGCACAGCCTGGTGCTGCTGGATGAACTGGGTATCAGCACCGACCCCGGGGAGGGCGCCGCGCTGGCGCAGGCGACGCTGATGCATTTCCTGGAGAAGGGCGCCTCAGTAGCTGTAACCACACATTACAGCGAGTTGAAGGCCTTTGCACACCTCAATCCCGGATTTCGCAATGCCTCGCTGGATTTCGATCCTGTCACTCTCATGCCCAGCTACCACCTCACCGTGGGCATACCCGGCGGCAGCAACGCGCTGAATATAGCGTCCCGCTTCGGACTGCCGCAAGAGATCGTGGCCAACGCGCGCAGCATTATGTCCAAGGGCTCGCAGGAGGTGGAGGCCATGCTCACCGACCTTGCCGCTGAGCGCAAGCGGCTCGAGGAGGTACAGGCTTCGCTGGAGGGCGAGAAGGCGAGCGTATCCGCGCTTACAGGCAGGTTGGAAGAGGAGATGGCCAGGATCAGGGAGAAAGAGCGCGATATGCTGCGCGAGATACAGGATAATTTAAATAAGGAAATCGCGGGGCTGTACCGCGCTATCCGCCAGGCTGAGGCGGAGCTTAAGAAGCAGAAAACCAGGGAGAAAGTGGAGCGTGCTAAAAAGGCGCTGGAAAAGATAGGACGGCAAGCCGACCAGCGCAGTAAGACACTGGGGGAAAGGCTGGCCGTGATTAAAGGTGAAGAAGCCGAGGTGGATAACATAGAGGTCGGCGATAGTGTGCGCCTCAGGGACATGGATACGGTGGCGAAGGTAGTTGCCGTCGATGAAGGTAATGCTAAGCTGGAGGCGCAGGTCGGCGATATCAGGCTCACGCTCAGCATAGACAGCGTGGAGAAGCTGGAATCTCCGGGTGCGGAAGCCGATATCGAGAAACCCGTGATCAAGCCCAGGACCACCAGGCCGGCTCCCCCTGAGCTGGACCTCAGGGGCCAGCGGGCGGACATCGTCGGCGCGCTTCTGGATACGTATTTGAATGACGCCTTCATGTCGCACCTGCCCGAGGCACGTATCATACACGGCTACGGTACGGGTGCTGTCCGCCAGGCGGTGCGTGAATTTTTAGAAGGCCACACCCTGGTAAAATCCTTCCGTCCCGGCGGGCAGGGAGAGGGTGGGGACGGGGTAACAGTCGTGAGGCTGACATGAATGGAAATCCTAAACCCTAAATTCTAAATCCTAAACAAATTCAAAATATAAAAAATATTTTAAGCCCGGATTCGGGCGGACATTCATGTCCGCCCCTACAATAAAGATGTTTGATGCTTATTAAACAAATTAACTTAACCCGGTCACAGGCCCTGCGCTGGCTGGATAAGCTTGGCAGCACCCCGCCAGCCCTCTCCATATACATAAAAGCGGACACCGGCGAGCAGGAGATTGAAAAAATGCTCGGCTCTATCCTGGACAGGGGAGAGCTGTTTAATGAGCTTGCAGCCAAAGCAGCGAAATCTGCCACCGGGGCGGTATTATATTACGGAATGGACAGGGCTTACGTGATCTGGCCGCCGTTTCCGTTTGCTGATAACGCGGTTATCCGTGGATATAGCTGTGAACCGCTAAGGGCAATGCTGGAGAAGGATTGGCATCTTGCCCTGGTGCTGGTGAGGCTGGGGCAATTCGCCATCGGCATATTTAAGGGTGAAAAGCTGATCGAGGGCAAGGCAGGAACCGGGTTGGTGCACGCCAGGCATAAGAAAGGCGGGTCATCGGCAAACCGCTTTGCGCGGCACCGCGCCAAGCAGATGGAGTATTTCTTCACCCGCGTTGAAGCTCACGCCAGGGAGATCCTTGAGCCGCGCCTGAAGGGAATAGACTATATTTTATACGGCGGGACACGCGATACTCTGCTGTCTCTACAGAAGCAGTGCGGTTTTTTCAGCAAACTTGAGCCCAAAGTGGTTGGCCGGTTGCTTTCCGTGCGGGAGCCGAAGCGTGCTACCTTTGAAGAGGCTGTTGGGCAGGCTTATACGAGTACGGTATTTGAGTATGAGGAATAATGTCATTGCGAGGGACGCCTTTTACATGTCATTAGTATAAGAGTTGATGACTCCTGTCTATAATAGTTTGGTACGGACA
>CAYLRS010000194.1:0-4105 GCA_964385895.1 uncultured Dehalococcoidales bacterium | reverse complement strand
GGCTTTAATACTGGTGTTTCCCAACTGGATATTGCCCATCAATGACGCACCTCCAATTGCCAGCAGCAGGCCTATCAGGCCGCCGGTAAGGCTGAGAGCGGCAGCTTCGATGAGGAATTGCAGTAAAATATCGCGGCGCTTGGCGCCTATGGCTTTGCGTATGCCGATCTCCCTGGTGCGCTCCGAAACTGAAACCAGCATGATATTCATAATGCCGATGCCGCCAACGATGAGCGATATGGCGCCCACAGCTCCCATAAAGAGCGAAAAGCCGGCCAGGGTCGCCTGCATGCTGTTCAGTGTCTCACGCATATCCGTGATGCTGAAATCGTCTGCCGCTCCCGTCACTATGAAATGCCGTGCCCTCAGCACGGCGGTTGCCTCTGCAATAACGGCGTCAACCATGTCCGGGCTGGCAGCCTTGACCGCGATTTGCTGAACGTTGTTACCGCCTGTTATCTTGGACTGCATGGTTGTCAGCGGCATTAATATATAGCTGTCTCCTCCGAAACCGCCCAGTTTCTGCAGGGTGCCGACCACCTGGAATTTACTGCCCCCTACACGCAGGCTCTTACCCACCGGGGACTCGCTTCCGAACAGATCAATGCCCGTCTGGTAACCGATCAGGACTATATTTGTCCTCGCCGCAACGTCCTGGTCGGTTATAAACCTGCCCTGGTCCACCTGATAATTTCTTATTTGCGTTATCACCGGCATCACCCCGGTGGCCTGCACGGTAGCGTTATTGTTGCCATACTGTACGCTTAACCTGCTGCCAAGCGTGGGGGAAACCACGTCTATAGATGGTGTCAGTGTTTTGTCTGTCAGGGCCTGCGCATCGTCAAGTGTGAGCGGGCGCAGCGTGGTTAATGTCTTATCTGCCGAACTGGATATGTAAAGTGCGCTGGCCCCCATATTGTTGAAAGTAGTAGTCATACTGGTCTGGAACCCCTGGCCGAGGGAGACCAGCAATACCACGGCGGAGACGCCGATCACGATACCGAGCATGGTGAGCGAGGAGCGTAACTTGTTGGAGAATATGGATTGCCAGGCCGATTTAATGCTCTCCCAGATGTTCATCGCCTTTTTTCCTCGATAATCTTACCGTCCCTGAGGTAGATGGTTCTCTGAGTGTACGCCGCTATATCTTCCTCGTGAGTGACTATGACGATGGTGATGCCCTTTTTATTCAGCTCCTGTAAAAATTCCATGATGCTATGGCTGGTATGAGTATCGAGGTTACCGGTCGGTTCATCGGCAAGTATCAGCGCTGGGTCATTGACAAGTGCGCGCGCGATGGCGATTCTCTGCTGCTCGCCGCCTGACATCTCGCTCGGTTTGTGCCGGGCACGATTGGCAATGCCAACGGCTTCCATCGCCTTCATGGCACGCTCATGCCTGTTCCTGGTACCGTTGTAAATCAGGGGCAATTCGACGTTCATTAATGCGCTGATTCTCGGCAGCAGGTTGAATGACTGGAAGACGAAGCCAATTTTCTTATTCCTGATCGCGGCAAGCTGATCATCGTTCATTTTGCTGACGTCTAGCCCGTCAAGCTCATACTTGCCTGAATTTGGCCGGTCAAGGCAACCGATCAAGTTCATCATGGTGGACTTTCCCGATCCCGAATGACCCATGATGGAAACCATCTCGCCCTTCTCGCAGCGAAGGGAAATATCGTCCAACGCGGTGACCTTCACTTCACCTATATCATATATCTTGCTTATATTTTGTAGTTCAATCATTCTTATAAACCTACTTTCTTATTGCTGAATAGCATGTTGGCCTGTTACCTGAGCACGCGCATGGGGTTCGCTGCCCCTGCCCCGGGGCGTGGCTGGCCAGTAGCAGCACTGCCCGAGCCTTTCTGGGACACCTGGACTTTATCGCCCTCCTTAAGCCCCGACAACACTTCGGCGTACTGCAAGTTCTGAATCCCAATGGTGACCTGTCTTCTCTCCGCTTGGCCCGTAGCCGGGTCTATAACCGATACCACGTTCCCCGCAGGTGTGCTTAAAACTGCTGATACCGGAACCAGCAACGCATTTTTAACACTCGCTACCATGATGTCGGCAGTAGCGCTAAGGCCACCCCTGAGAGGGGCGTCAGATGCTTCCAGTTCGATGGTGACGGCGAATTTAACGACCTGGCCCGTCTTTACGCCAAAGGGGGAAATGAATTTCACCGTCCCGGTAAAGGCCTTGTTCGGCATGGCATCCACGGTGATTTTTGCCGTCTGTCCGGGTTTGATTTTAATAATATCGATCTCGTCCACAAGCCCCGCGAACCTGACATATTTGGTATCTACAATCTGGACGGCCGTCCTCGAGGAATAATCCTGTGCAGACAATACGTAGGATTTCTTCAGGTCCACGCTGACCACTGTGCCGTCGGAAGGTGCTATGATGGCGGTCTTCATGATCTCGCGTTTGGCTTTATACAGGGCTATTTCCGCGCTCTGCAGGCTCAGGTTATACTGTTGCAGCGTCTTCCAGTTGATGCTTCCGCCGCTTTCAAAGATTAACGTTTGATTTTCCAATATATCCCGTCCTACCAGCAGGTTAAGCTTGGCTATATACAGTTTTTTGGCGGCTTCCACCGGAACGGCATCATCCTGTGCCAGGTATTGCTGCAACTCCTGCAGTGAGCGCAGGGACGATTGCAGGAAGTCAACGCTGCTGGCAGTGTCAGCATACTGGAAGACCATCCTGCTCTTGAGGTACACCGTGCTTTTAGCCAGTTGGGTAACGGTAAACATCTGCTGATGCGCCGCGTCAAATAAAGGGGCAATCTTCTCGTAAGCGCCGATCTTCATCTCGCGGGTGATGTCCAGCAGCTTCCCGCGGTACTTGCGCAGGAAGTCAACCGCCGCCGCATCATACTCCGACTCAGGCACGGAGCTGCCCGCGGTAATATCGGGATAGTAAATTGAGTTTGTCTTGGCGCCGGCCAGCACCGCGGCGTTTGGCCTATAGGTTATCAGGTCCTCGCACACTTCGATGTCGAAGTATGCCATGACCAGATAAGATCCGGCGTCCTTGTAGTTACCCTGCATAAAATACCTGCTAGCCGCATCCATATCTTTTTGCGCTTCATCAGCAAGGCGGGATACGCTCATATCAGGGTAATTATACGGGAGATGGTCAGGATCGCATCCAAATGTAATGTTGTTTCTCGCCGTCTGCATGTTAAACAGCGCCGTTTTAATGGCGTTCTTCTGTGCCGTATTATCAAGCAGGGCCAGCAGGGCACCCTTTTTTACGCTATCCCCTTCTTCTACCAGTATCTCATCTACCTGGCCGTTGGTTCCAAACTTCAGGTCGAATACGTCGGGCATGGCCAGGGAACCATCCGTAGATACAATTATGTCCAGGTCTCCCCTTTTCACCTCGAAAGTCTGTCCGGCGGGAGCTATAGTGGTACTGCAGCCGCTGAGAAACAGGCTGACCCATATTATATTTGTTACCAGTATGGTTATTATTCGGTGTTTCATTTTATTTATCTGGGTGGTGGACCGCCTCCACCGGGAGGCCCGCCTGGAGTTGTTATTACAGGCGCTTTAACAACCTTCTCTTCAATAACAATTTTATCGCCTTCTTTGAGACCTTTTACTATCTCGGCGAACTGCTGGTTCTGGCCGCCCAGTGTGACCTGCCTTTTTTCGGCCTGCCCCGTGGCGCTTTCCATGACATTTACGAATGACCCCGTTGCCGTGGTTGTGATTGCAGTTAACGGCACCAGCAGCACGTTTTCAATATTACTTATGGTAACATCTGCCGTGGAGGTAAGGCCGCCCTTGAGCGCTACATCGGCAGCATCAAGCTGTATGGTTACCGCAAATTTAACCACGCTGCCCGTGCCCTTGCTGCCATACGGCGAAATGAAAGATACCCTGCCCGTAAATGTCTTGCCGGGCACGGCATCCACCGAAATCGCCGCCCTCTGGCCGGTTTTTATTTTCAATATATCGATCTCGTCAACCAATCCCTGGAACTTAATCTGCGTGGTGTCAACAAGCCGGATGGTACCTTTGGATGAATAGTCCTGTGCCGAAAGTACATCGTTCTTTTTAACGGCCACGCTGACGACCGTGCCATCGAAAGGC
>CAYLRS010000193.1:0-4115 GCA_964385895.1 uncultured Dehalococcoidales bacterium | reverse complement strand
AGGAGACGGATTAGCCCAATCATGGGTAAGCTCCTTGGGGATCTTATTAACCAGCTCGTCCACGCTCCAGAATCCCTTCTCCTTCTCCTTATCGATCTTGCGCACCACCTGCGGCTCGGAGTAGATTCCAACCTCGTTACAGCTGATGTAGAAGGTAGCGCCATTGATGTTGGCCGCCTCGTCGGTGGCGAGGAAGACGACGACTGGTGCGATATGCTCGGGCTTGGAGCTCAGCACCGTTTTTTCAATCATCGCCTGGAACTGTGCCTTATCAGTAATACCCGCTTGTGCCGCTTGTTTCTCCCAGGCGGCCATGAGTTCCGGGGTTACCGTCATCCTGGTGGCGGCGTTGGGACGGATGGCATTGCAGGTCACACCGTATTTGCCCATATCGCGGGCGACGGTGCGGGTGAAGCCGACGATGCCTTCCTTGGCCGCGCTGTAGTTGGCCTGGCCCATGTTACCCAGGCCGGAGATGGAGGACGTATTGATGATCCTGCCCCACCTTTGCTGGCGGAAATATGCGCAGGCCGGTTTGGTTACATGGAATGTGCCGTAAAGATGTACCTTGAGCACCAGATCCCACTCATCCTCGCTCATGTTGAAGACCATGCGGTCGCGGAGGATGCCTGCGTTGTTGACCACGATGTCGATCCTGCCGAAGGAGTCGATGGCAGTCTTGATGATGCTCTCGCCGCCCTCGGGAGTGGTCACGGAGGCATAGTTGGCTACTGCTTCGCCACCCATCTTTTTAATTTCGTTGCATACCTCCTGTGCAGGGGTCTGATCCGCTCCCGAGCCGTCGGAAGCGGCTCCGAGGTCGTTGACCACGACCCTGGCTCCCTCTGCCGCCAGTGCCATGGCTTCTGCTCTGCCGATGCCACGACCGGCGCCGGTCACTGCTGCTACTTTGCCCTTGAGTCTGCTACCCATAAAACACACTCCTTTTAAAATTTATTTTAACCAACAAAATATGCAATATTTTACTACAATATGAAAATGGCTGCACTATAGCTACGGTGGATTAAAAACCGCCGCTCACCTGCGCCATTCCAGTAGAGCTTTTAAGTCTGCCTGTGACAGTGCTCTGGCTTTGCCCTCGGCAAGGTTTCCCAGCATAAGGTTGCCCATTCTCACCCTCTTCAGCGCCCTGACCTCGTGTCCCAGGCTGGCGAACATTCGCTTTACCTGCTTATTACGCCCCTCATGGATGGTGATGCTGTAATTGAAACGGGGGTCAACCTTCACATCCTGTACAATGGCCGGGTGGGTCATACCGTCCTCCAGCATAATGCCCTTCTCCAGCTTCTCCTTATCCATGGTTGTGAGCGAGCCTTCCAGGGAGACCAGGTATTCCTTTTCGTGCTCGAACCTGGGATGTGTCAGTCTGTAGGTGAGGTTGCCGTCGTTGGTCAACAGGATGAGGCCGGTAGTATCGTAGTCCAGTCTGCCCACCGGGTGCAGGCCCGACACGAGGAACTCAGCCGGAAGCAGGTCCATGACGGTCTTCCTGTCCCGGTCGTCACTGGTTGTGCATAATATACCGGCGGGCTTGTTAAGCATCAATACCAGTTTACCTACCGGCTTGAACTTGATGGGCTTGCCGTCACAGGTGATAGTGTCTAATGCGGGGTATACCGGCATGGTATAGCTCTCCGCTGTCTTGCCGTTGACCGCGATGCGGCCTAATTTGATCATGGCCACGACCCGACGCCGTGCGCCCATTCCTGCTTCCACCAGGTATTTGAGGAGTGATACGGTTTCCATGATCAGGGCTAATTGTATCACTTCCGTAGCCATGTTATTGCGAGCGAATATTAAAATAATCCAAGGTAAACACGTCTTTGCGAGCGTATGCGAAGCAATCCCACGATCGAAGGTGCGTGTTGCGTCAAAATAAACTGTTACCGAAAGGGTTATCATTGCATCATTAATACTGTTACTTAAATCTTGTGAACTCTATATGGTTTATTACGGTTAATATCTGCATTGGCGCATAGATAGTATATTTTATGTTTGGCGCTGTTCAAATTAAGTGACTAAAGTTACACCTGTGTTAAAATATACATAAGATTTGTAAAACGGTGAGGATATGAGACGAAAACGTTTTTATATAGTCGCGTTAATAGTGTTTTTGCTGCCATTGGTTTTGCCATCGTTGGCCTGCCAGCAGGGCGGAAGCGGTGATCTAGGGCCGACCATTTTCCAGGCCTGGAACAACGTCCGCGAGTGGTTCATCATGTCTGGAGCCAACGACAGGATAGAGAAGATCCGCAAGGGCGACGCCACCATCCTGGTCGTTGACGATAACGGCACCCCGGTGAGGGGAGCGCGAATTTATTTTGAGCAACTGAACCACGAATTTCTATTTGGCTCCGGCATGTCGCCCCTGGCAAAGAACGGACCCAATGCAGTCAACCAGGGCTGGGCGGAAGCGTATACTGCGCTCTTCAACTACGGTACTCTGCCCTGTTACTGGGACAGTTATGAGCCGAAAGAAGGGCAGACCTCCGAATCCATGCTGCTGTCGATGGCCGACTGGACCAGGAAGAGGGGCATTGTCACCAAGGGGCATCCGCTTATATGGGCCAACTCCATGCCGCCCTGGGCACCTGTCTCGGTTGATGATATGCAGCGGGCGCAGGAAAAACGAGTTAAAGGAACCGTGAGTAAATTGTGTGGGATGATCGATTACTGGGATGTAGTCAACGAGCCTACCATAGGGCCCAGGGTCAACAACGCGCTGGGCAACTGGATGAACGCGCGCACACCGCAGGTCGCCTGCGCTGATGCGCTGGGCTGGTCCAGGTCGGCCTGTCCTAAGGCCTCACTCATCATCAACGACTACCGCACGGATATCGATTTCCGGGACCTCCTGCAGAATATAGTGAGGCAGCGCGGCCGCTTCGATGCCGTAGGTATACAGTCCCACATGCACCGCGGCAACTGGCCGCTCTACCAGGTGTGGGATATCTGCGAACGCTTCAAGGATTTTGATGTTCCCATTCATTTCACCGAGGTCACCGTGCTCAGCGGCAGCCCCAGGACTGGCATAGATACAGCCAAACAGCCGTCCGACTGGCCTTCTACAAAGGAAGGTGAGATGGCCCAGGCGGAATACGTGGAGAAGTTTTATACGCTGCTTTTCAGTAATCCATCTGTCCAGGCGATCACCTGGTGGGACTTCTCCGATCTCGATGCCTGGCAGGGAGCGCCGGCGGGACTGCTGCGCAAGGACATGAGCAAGAAACCGGCCTATAGCCGCCTTCTCAAGCTGATTCACGATATATGGTGGAGCCGCGGGAACGTTTATACCGGCGATGATGGAATTGCCACCATACGCGGTTTCTATGGGTTTTACAAGCTGAACATCGAAAAGGAAGACAAGAGGGCCGAGGCGCAGTTGTATATCGCCAGGGGGCTGGATAACAAGCTCAAGGTGCAGCTTGCTGGCTATAAGCAAAAACCGCCCACGCCGCTCTATGAGATGGTATGGCCCTATGCTGTTGCGGCGCTGATCATAGTATTGCTGGTGTTGATATTCCGCTGGGTCGCGCAGATCAGGCGCAGGATTTAAAAATAGCCGGATGAGGTGGTAACATGGAGACTATCGAAGCCATAATGACGCGCAGGAGCATCCGTAAATATACTGATAAGCCTGTCCCTGATGAGGTGGTAAAGCAGTTGTTGCAGGCAGCCATGGCTGCCCCATCGGCGAGCAACGAGCAGCCCTGGCATTTCGTGGTGATCAAAGACCGGAAGATCCTTAACGAGGTACCATCGTTTCACCCGTGGTCGCACATGCTCAAGGAGGCGGCTCTCGCCATCCTGGTCTGTGTTGACCCGCAGCTTGAAATATCCAGGGGACGTGGCGTTCTTGACTGCTCTGCAGCCACGGAGAATATCCTGCTGGCCGCCCATGCTCTTGGACTCGGTGCGGTATGGCTCGGCATCTACCCGGCGGAAGAGCGCATGGCGGGCATGAGGAAGCTGCTGGGCATGCCGGATAACATCATACCCATTGCGCTAGTATCCATTGGCTATGCGAACGAGAGGTTGAAGAAAGAGGACAGGTACAAATCCGAGCGGGTATATCTGGATAAGTGGAAGAATCC
>CAYLRS010000192.1:0-4122 GCA_964385895.1 uncultured Dehalococcoidales bacterium | reverse complement strand
CTAAGGTGCGGCAAAGAATATTTCAATAGTACGGTCAGCCGCGTAAGCGCGTACCTTCAGCTGCGCCCCTACAGGTAAAGCCCGTAGCGGGTGATAACACTGTCTTACACAAACATGGCGTTGCGAGGAAAGGAGTGACAAAGCAATCCCCCGGCATTGCGTCAAGCTATACGTCTTCGATCATGAGATTGCTTCACTGCGTTCGCAATGACATGCGGCTTAACAATTGCTCACATCGTTTGTCGTTGAGATTCCCCTGATGTAGAATTGTACGTTGACTGACATTGAATTTCTCTCATTTTTATTCAGGAGGATTATGAAATGAAATCGACATGGGGTTGCCTTATAGCCGCGGTGGCGGCCATAGCGATAGTTGCCGTTATCATCATTATTGCGCTGGTGGGCATGTACAACTCGCTGGTAATCAAGCAGCAGGCCATCGATGCCCAGTGGTCGCAGGTGGAGACGCAATACCAGAGGCGGTATGACCTTATACCCAACCTGGTGAACTCGGTTAAGGGCATGATGAAACAAGAGCAGACCGTATTCCAGGCGATCGCCGATGCCAGGACTAAGTACGGGAGCGCCACGACTGTAGATGCCAAGGCGGCGGCCGCGGGAGAAGTTGAAACGGCGCTGGGACGCCTGATCGCTGTGATGGAGAATTATCCCGACCTGAAATCCAGCCAGACGGTGATAAACCTTATGGATGAGCTGGCGGGAACGGAGAACCGCATCAGCGTGGAGCGCAGGCGCTTCAACGACCTGACACGGGACTACAACACGCAGATCAAGACCTTCCCCACCAACATGCTGGCAGGCATGTTCGGTTTCACGGAGAAGCAGTACTTTAAGTCGGTATCCGGTTCGGACGTTGCGCCCAGGGTGGAGTTCTAATTGAGGCATTCTTTTTCATTCTTTGCACTGGCGGTTGCGCTTGCGTTGCTTATTACCATTTTCAGCGGAGCGATCGTATCGGCGCAGGATTTCCCGGCATACCAGGGGTTTGTCAACGATTATGCTGGCCTGTTATCTCCTGCTGGCAAAGCCGAACTGGAGGCAAAGCTTTCACAACTAAAAAATGATACGACAGCTGAAGTGGCTGTGGTGACGATGAAGAACCTGGAAGGGGACAGCGTTGAGGACTACGCAGTGCGGCTCTTCGAGAAATGGGGCATCGGCAAGAAAGACAATAATAACGGCGTGCTATTTTTAGTGGCCTTAGATGACCGCAAGATGAGGATCGAGGTGGGCTACGGCCTGGAGCCGGTAATAACCGACGGGCGCGCAGGCAGGATACGGGATAACGACGTGATACCCAGATTCAAGCAGAATGATTATGAAGGTGGCATTGTAGCCGGGGTCAACTCAATCGAAAAATATATCAGGGATGGGACGCCGCCCGCGCCTCTGGAGGAAAACCCGGTTAAATCGTTCCTGGGCAACTGGCTTTTTATAGGCTTCTGGCTGGCAGTTATTACAATCTACCTTACTGGTTTCCTGGCGCGCAGCAAGAGCATATGGATGGGCGGCATCTGGGGAGGCGTTGCAGGCGCAATAATGGGATTGGCCATCGGGGGGATTGCCGCTTTAATAATTACTCCTTTGGTCTCGGCGGGCCTCGGCCTCGGCCTGGATGCCATCCTTTCGAAGAACTACCAGGCACGTAAGGCTGCGGGACATTCCACGGACTGGCACAGGAGTGGGGGTGGGTTCTGGGGGCCGGGCGGCTTCGGTGGAGGAAGCTCAGGAGGTGGAGGTTTCGGCGGCTTCGGTGGAGGAAGCTCTGGCGGCGGCGGCGCCAGCGGAAGCTGGTAAAGCTTCTGCCCTCAAGCTGGTTTAAGGAAATCCGGCCTGGCGCATTCAGGGTCTTTCCAGTCGTAGAACCCTTTCCCTGTCTTCAAGCCCAGCTCACCGCGGTCTACCATAGCCTTAAGCGCGTCGGGCGGCCTGTCCTTGGGATCGCCACTGTCCCGGTAATACTGCATCTCTACGTCATAGATCACGTCCAGACCCACGCCGTCCATCATGCTGAAAGGCCCCATGTCCATGCCTGTGAAAATCATCCAGGCACGGTCGATGTCCATGAAGTCGGCATTGCCGTTGGCCCACGATGCAAGCGACTCCCTCTTCACAGCACGCCAGATGCGGTTGAAAACGAAACCCAGGCATTCTTTCTTAACCATCAGCGGAAGGCAGTTGATGCTCCTCAACCATGTGTCCACTACCTTGATCGTCTCGTCGCTGGTAGCACTACCCCTGGCAACATCGACGAAGTAACGCTGCATGATGGGAGGGTAGAAGTGGATATTCACAACCTTGTCCCTGCGCTGAACTGCCCTCTCTATCCTGGAGACCGGTATGGACGAGCTGTTGGTGGCGATGATGGCTGCCGGCGGCGCCAGCTTATCAAGCTGGGCAAATACTTCTCTTTTGAGATCAAGCTTTTCCGGCACGATCTCTATGACGAGGTCGGCGCCTTTTAGGGCCTCGGCAAGGCTTTTATAATAGGTAATCCTGCCACGTGGCTCCGCGGGGTCTCCTTTGAAGGTGCCGGTAAGGGAGAGCATATCTATGAGGAGCTTGATGCCATTCTTAGCGGCCTCCAGCGCCTCTTTTTTAAGGTCGTAAACGCGGACAAATGAGCTGTAGAGAGCAGCCCTTGCAGTTATCTGGATCCCCATAAAACCTGACCCGATGATGGCCACTGTCTTGATTGCCTTTGTCATTGTGCTGTCACCTTGTTTTTTATCATACCGAGGAATCTCCTTTAGTAAGCTCGGGGCAAACCGAGCTTGAACTGGCCTATGACGTTTTTCTGGATCTGCTCGGTGCCGGCCGCGCTGGCCCACCCGGCGTTGATCGTATAAAGCAGTTGAAGGCGCCCCTTTAGTTTGGCCCACCTGGAATCCGGGCTTACCTGGGAGTGGGCCCCGATTATTTCTAAGCCAGTCACGGAGATGTTCTCCGCGACTATGTTGCTGTATATCTTGTTCCTGGCTGACTCGTAGCCCGGCAACATCCCCTTGCTCATCTTCCACATGATCTCCATTCCGAACATGCGCAGCGTTTCCATCTCAACTGCCCTTTCAGCCAGCTTATGGCGTATCACCGGGTCCTTGCACAGGGGCCTGCCGTTACGCCTGGTTTCCTTCGTGTACTCGATAAGCAGGTCGAGCAGCCGCCTGCCGGTGCCCAGCACGTGGGGTGCCAGCGAGAGGCGCTCATAAGCCAGTGCGGGTATAAGCATGTAAAAGCCCTTGTTCTCCTCTCCTACCAGGTTGACTGCCGGGACCCTGACGTTATCGAAGTAGACTTCGTTGAAACTGTGAATCCCTGCAAGGTTGATCAGCGGCCTGACTGTGATACCGGGGCTTTTCATATCCACGATGATGATGCTCATCCCCTTGTGGATCTTGGTGGCGTTGGGGTCGGTCTTGCAGGCCAGCCAGCACCAGCGGGCGCGGTGGGCGCAGCTGGTCCACACCTTCTGGCCGTTGATGACGTATTCATCTCCGTCCCTGATAGCCAGGGTGCGTATCTTGTTGTAATCCGAACCGGAATCCGGTTCGCTGTAGGCAGTGCACCAGATGCCGTCGGGGCTGCCCGAGGCTATCATGGGCAAATATTTCCTTTTCTGTTCCTCGCTGCCGAACATCTGCAGGCTGGGACCGGTAATGTGTACACCTAAAATGCCCATGGTGCTTCCGGGCACCTCCCAGTAGCCGCACTCTTCCATGTACACAAATTGTTCCCAGTAGGAGGCGTTTCTTCCTCCATATTCCTTCGGCCAGCCCATGCAAAGCCAGCCTTTTTCGGCCAGTTTTTTGGAGATGGAAAGCGAAAATTCCCAGTCCTCGTCGCGGCTTTCTTCCTCGAGCATGGCCGTGCGGTAAGGCTTGCCTGCTACCTCGGCGAGTGCGAACTCGCGTACCTCAGCCCTGAGTTTTTCTGCTCGTTCTCCCAGTTCAAAGTCCATTTTATTGCCTCCACGGACCTAATTTGTGTCCGGTAGCGCCGAAAATAATCGTTATATTTTAATACAATTCGAGAAAACCTGTAAGGCGGAGTCTCTTCCAATACAAGATGAGCCTGGAGGAGGTAACGATTTCTAACACAGGA
>CAYLRS010000191.1:0-4148 GCA_964385895.1 uncultured Dehalococcoidales bacterium | reverse complement strand
AACTTAGGCCTAAGTTATCTCAAACGACCGGAGGAGCTCAATACAAAATGAGATATATTATCGTGGCATTAGTCGCTTTATGCATTCCGCTAACAGGGTGCATCAGTTTACAGAGCGATATGCCCATGATATATGACAAGCCGGTAATCAAATCATTCTCTGCCGTACCAGCTTCAATTAATGCCAGCGAAACCAGCGCTCTGCAGTGGAGTGTTGTTGGGGCCACGAATGTAAGCATAGATCAGGGAGTCGGCAACGTGGCACTTACGGGGCAGACCTCGGTATCACCAAGTGTAACAACCGTATATACGCTAACAGCTGCCAATTCCTTCGGGTCAACCTCTGCCCGGACGCAGATCACGGTGCCTGGCACTCAGGATGGCGGCTTCACGGACTTTCCCAAAAGGCCGGTTATCAATTATTTTGTAGCCAGCCCGCTTGTTATTATCCCTGGGAGCTCAGCTACACTTAGCTGGAAAATTACTGATGCTACAGACATAAAGCTGGACCCGGATTTAGGCCAGATCAGACCGGAGATGTCGCTCCAGATCAAGCCGGTTCAAGCCACGACGTATACGCTTACGGCGACGAATCAGGTTGGTTCGGACAGTGTAAGCGTGACGATAACTTTAGTTCCAGTTACTTCTACGGGGCCGCAATCAGGAAATACTGCTGTACTATACCTTGCTTCATCGGAGAGCGGCTCGCTTGTTAAAAATGCGGCAGCATACAGTAAATCGCCTGCAGTTTGTGCGGGAGATAATGCTCAAAACCTCGCAAGCAGGGCATTCCTCAGTTATGATATTACTTCAATCCCGCCTTCCGCAATTATACAAGGAGCAGAGTTGGATTTTGGCGCCTATGCTTTAAGCGGGAATCCGACGTACAGTAGTGCGATGTGGGGCAATATGGGCGCACTCGAAGTTTACCGTTCCCAATACGGTAAATACGAGGATCCTGGCAGAATTGCTTACGAATTTCCTGCTCCACCGCTGGGAAGCCTGCGCCTGACCGGGGATATTAGCTCGCGTCTGAAGCTGGATGTCACGGTTGACGGCGATGGTGTAAATGTTATTCAGCAGCTAATGGCTGATGGACAATCGAGATGCCAGTTCAGAGTGCAGTTTTTTACTTCAACGAACTGGGATGGCAAGGCGGATCTCATATGCCTCGATGAGGCAACGCTAATTGTTAAATACTCGGTCCCTTGATACGGTTGCTTATTCGGATTTCAACTGTTCAAGTTCGAAGCGGAAATTTTCAATTACGGGGTTGGCCAGGAGCTTCTTGCACATATCATGGACATGGCTCCTGGCTTTTTCCAGATCTTTTTCTTCTATTTTTATTTCGATGTACTTACCTGCTCGGACGTCCTGCACCGAATAGAAACCGAGGGTATGGAGCGCCCCTTTTATGGTAAGACCCTGCGGATCGTTAACGGTCGGCTTAAGCGTTATATAGACCTTAGCTATATACATTTTTCAGCTTCCTCCCCGTTAATAGATAATAAGCTTCCCGGTAACGTTCTGCCGTAGACTGTACAATATTGGCCGGCAGGATCGGCGCGGGGGGTTTCTGGTTCCAGTTCTTTTTAATTAGCCAGTCACGCAAAGGTTGTTTATCGTAGCTGGGCTGCGAGCGGCCAGGACTATACAGATTGGCATCCCAGAAGCGGCTGGAATCGGGTGTCAGCGCTTCATCGATGAGTATGATTTCCCTGTCAACGTAACCGAATTCGAACTTGGTATCTGCAATTATGATACCGCGTTCTATTGCGTATTTGCGGGCGAAATGGTACAGGGCAATGCTCTTGTCCTCAAGTTCGCGGGCTGCTGAACTTCCTACCAGGTCGATGAGCTTTTTATGGCTCAGGGGCTTGTCATGCCCCGCCTCAGCCTTGGTGGTCGGGGTGAAAAGCGGCTCAGGCAGTTCCTGGCTCTCTTTGAGGCCGCCGGGTGCCTTCTGCCCGTTTATGGTAGCGGACTTTTTGTACTCTGACCAGGCGGAACCGGCTATGTAGCCTCGCACCACACACTCGACGGGGATACGCGCAGCTTTGAGAACAACCATGGAACGGCCCAGCAGGTATTCGGGCAGGGGTCTCTTGCCAGGGGTATATCTTGTTAACGCCCTCCGGCTTTCCATTGACTCCACCATGTGATTGGGGACAACATCGTAAGTCCTGGCAAACCAGAAGGCTGATATCTGGTTCAGCACGATCCCCTTATCAGGTATGCCTGCAGGTAATACAACGTCGAAGGCAGAAATTCGGTCGGTGGCGACGATGAGGAGCCTGTCACCAACCTGGTATGTGTCCCTTACCTTGCCCTTTCCGAATAGAGGCAGCTTCAATGGGGTATCGATAAGTAAAGCCAATTCGATTCTCCTATTTCTTACCGGCAGGTTTGCTTTTTTTCTTTATCAGCCCGATACGTTCAAAGACTGTATCCAAATGTTTAAGGAAACGCTGGTAATCGAAAATAGCTTCCAGATCCTTTTCTTTAAGATAAGACTTGACCTCTTTGTCTTCTTTAAGCAATTTAATGAAAGGGGTCCTGGTCCTCCACGCTTTCAGGGCATTGCGCTGTGTAATTTCATAAGCTCTCTGACGACTCAACCCTTTACCCACGAGGGCAAGCATCACGTTCTGGGAGAATACCAGCCCCTGGGTCAACTCGAGGTTACGTCTCATATTCTCGGGATAAACCTGCAATCCTTTCATCACGCCCGTGAAAGTATCGAGTATATAATCGAGCGCCAGGCACGAGTCTGGCAGAATGATGCGCTCATTGGATGAATGGCTGATGTCGCGCTCATGCCATAAAGCTACGTTCTCCATAGATGTGAGTGCGTTACCCCGAACGAGGCGGGCAAGGCCACATACACGCTCGCAAAGCTCAGGGTTACGCTTATGCGGCATGGCGGACGAACCGGTCTGCCCTGTGGCAAAGGGCTCTTCGACTTCGAGTATTTCGGTCCTCTGCAATGCCCTTATCTCTGTGGCGAATTTTTCCAGTGAACTGGCGATGATGGCAAGCGTGGTGACGAACTGGGCATGGCGGTCGCGCTGGATGATCTGGCTGGATACGGGTGCCGGTGACAGGCCAAGCCTGGAGCAGGTCTTTTCTTCGATCTCCGGGGATACAGTGGCATAGGTGCCGACTGCTCCAGAGATCTTGCCCACGCTGATGATTTTCCTGGCTTCTTCAAGCCTGCTGTGATTACGCTTCATCTCCTGCAACCACAGCGCCATTTTAAGCCCGAACGTTACCGGTTCGGCGTGAACTCCGTGTGTAAGCCCGATCATGATAGTGTCCTTATAGTCAATAGCCTTCTCTTCCAGGACTCTGGTGAGCTCATCGATGTCTTCGAGTAATAAGTCGGCAGCTTCTTTCATCTGTAACGCGAGTGAGGTATCCATGATGTCGGAGGAGGTGAGCCCGAGATGGATATAACGGGACTCTTCCCCCACGGTTTCGCTGACCGCGTTGAGGAAGGCGGTAACATCATGATGGGTGACCTTGAGGATCTCCGCCATGCGCTCCATGTTGATAGATGCCTTTTTGATTTTGGGCATTGCCTCTTTGGGGATCCTGCCGAGTTCAACCCACACCTCGCAGACCGCGATCTCTACCTTGAGCCATTTATTGAACTTGTTCCTGTCCGACCAGACCTGTTTCATCCTGGGCCGTGAATAGCGTTCTATCATTCTCTTATGCCTTCCTTATGATTCGGCCAGCTTCTGCTTGTATTCTTCTAAAGCCCTTTTTATACGGTCGTATTTAATGCCGAGCATCTGTGCTGCCAGCAGGGCGGCGTTCTGGGCACCTGCCGATCCTATGCCGACGCAGGCAACCGGCACACCGCCCGGCATTTGCACAATGGAGTAAAGCGAGTCCACTCCCTTTAGGTCGCTCGTGGGCAAAGGAATGCCAATTACGGGTAGTGATGTCCAGGAGGCGACCACGCCGGGCAAATGCGCGGCGCTGCCAGCGGCTGCGATGATGACTTCAAAGCCCCTGTCCAAGGCTTCAACGGCGTACTGGCGCACCTTATTGGGCTTGCGGTGCGCTGAAATTATCGAAAGTTCGTAATCGATCTTAAAATCCTTGAGGATTTCAATGGCAGGCTGTATAAACTGCTCGTCC
>CAYLRS010000190.1:1781-4159 GCA_964385895.1 uncultured Dehalococcoidales bacterium | reverse complement strand
AGAGGAACGAACTCAGTCAATATTTGAATGCGCATCATGAGACTAACATCACCCAGCACAAAAAACTGACCAGCTTTTCACGGCTTCCCCTGATACCTATCAGGCCCATAAATTTCGGCCATCCCAGCGAAGAAGAATTTGCCCGTTTGCTCGATTTCTACCAGGTGGAGTGGCTGTATGAACCGCGTTCCTTTCCCCTGTCATGGGATAATAGCAGGATCACCGAGATGTTCACGCCCGATTTTTACCTTCCTGAAATCAGCCTTTATATAGAAGTGACAACCTCCAGGCAGAGCCTGATCACCGAAAAGAATCGTAAATTGCGCCGCCTCAAAGAACTATACCCTGATATTAATATCAAGCTATTAAATAAAGGGGATTATTTAAAACTGTTCGCCAAATATGGATTTATACCTCTTGATGATAATAAGATGGCGGGTGTGCAGAAGATGCTGTTTAACAGGACACAGATCCAGAGACGGGTCAAGTCCCTCGCCAAGCAGGTGTCCAGAGACTATCATGGTAAGGACCTGATCCTGATAGGCATCCTCAAAGGAGTAGTATGCTTCATGTCTGACCTGATGCAGAATATATCCATACCTGTTTCTGTAGACTTCATGGCAATCTCCACCCCGGCAAATAACGCAGACCCTTCGATCAAAATAACTAAAGACCTGGACATTGATATTAAGAACAAGGATGTATTGATGGTTGAGGATATAGTAGATACGGGTATGACCCTGAATTATGTGCTGAATTACCTGTTGGATCGTAAGCCGGCCAGCTTGAAGGTCTGTACGCTCCTGGACAAAAGCGCACGCAGGCTAATTAACGTGCCGCTGGAATATGTAGGATACGAGATACCTGATAAATTTGTCGTCGGTTACGGACTGGACTTCAGTGGAAAATACAGAAATCTGCCATTTATAGGGATTTTGGAATAAAAAAGCCCCAAGTAACCTCAGTTTCCCGGTTCTTCATCTACCCCCCTCACGCTTTTCGGCCTTCGCCTACCTTGCGCTAGGGACCGCTGCCTCCCCGTTCCAACCTTGATTACTTGGGACGTTTTTAAAATTAGCACATAAACGCATATATGTCAATACCCTCTTATATCCGGGAAAAAATTTAGCGAAAAATATTTTGCCATTTAGATTCCCATATGGTCACCAGAAGAGCATGCTGCAGGCATCGAAAATATCCTTTCCATAGAAAAGCGTTATCAGCCCGGCGGAAGCCAGGAATGGGCCGAATTGAAGCGGCTCGTTAAGCTTCCTGGCCTTGAATACGATCAGGAGGGCTGCCGTTAATCCTCCGGCCAGCACTGCTATATACAGCGCTACCAGCACCTGCGGAAAACCAACTGACGCACCAATCAACCCGGCCATACCGGCATCGCCGAAACCCAGTATGCTTTTCTTAAATAAGCGGGGCACCACCCAGAGAAAGAAAAAAAAGCCGAAGCTCAGTCCCAACCCTGCGGCGGAGTCAATAAAATTTGGCGTAATGCCGCTTAAGGGATTGGACAGGGAAAGGGCCAGCGCCAGGGCGATGCCCGGGTACACGATAATATGTGGCAGGATGCCTTGCTCGAGGTCGGTGATGAAAAGTACGACAAATAGCGAACAATAAATCAGCGCCGCCAGGAGCTGCCAGCTCAGGCCGAATGCGGTGAAGGCCAGCACAAAGAGCAGTCCGGTGGCCAGCTCGACCAGCATCGACCGCGCCGCTATGGCATGCCCGCAATAGCGGCATTTTCCCCTCAATAACAGGTAGCTTACTATGGGGAAAAGGTCCCGTGGCTCCAGCTCGTGCCCGCAGCTAAAGCAGTGGGAGGGCGGACGTATGATCGATTTACCCGCCGGCACGCGGTCGGCCACCACGTTGAGAAAGCTGCCCACGCTGAGGCCGAAGAGGAAAAGAATGGCCACCAGGATAATCTCCAGCTTAACACCAACCTTTCAAAATCATTTAGTCTGACGGTCAGAAAGGGACGCAATGATATCGTTTGCGGCAGCCTGGAGGACATGGCTATTCCAGGGGACACCAATGATCACGCCCTTCAACTCAGCGATATCCCCCGTCGGAATTAGCTCTGCCGATTTACTGAAGGCCTCTATCGCCTCACCTTCTCTTCCTGCATATATATCCGCGATGCCCAGGAAGGTCCAGGCTATCCAATCGCCCTTGTCATCTACATAGTACTTTAAATCATCAGCTACGCGTTCGATCACGCCGTAAATAGCTGCCTGGCTGCAAAAATTAATGAAGTAATCGATGTCATTCGGGCCTTTATAGATATGGCGTGTCAGCCGGGCATGTCCTTTTCCGGGAAGGACGAACATTTCACCTGCTGCTTCTCTATGCCCTTCCAAGCTCTT
>CAYLRS010000190.1:0-1771 GCA_964385895.1 uncultured Dehalococcoidales bacterium | reverse complement strand
CCGTAAAAAGAACTCTGCGTCCATAAAGGGTCAACCTTCCCTGCCTCAACAAGCTTTTGCCCTGCTTCCTCATAGTCCCGCATCAGGATCAAAGCCAGTGCCCATTTATTCAAAATTACAGCATTTCCCGGAAACAGCTGATCGGCTTCTTGATATAAATACAAAATATTTGCATTTTTTTCTTCACTGCCATTCATTATCCAGTACATTTCCCTATCTGCCAGCCGGTAACGCCAGACAGCCATTTGCGGCTCAAGCTGTATAGCAGCATTACCGGCTAATTCACCAAGGGTCAGGAGTGTACTTTTCATATCAGGATCAGTTTTAGCTTGCCTGGCCATGCTAAAGGCAAGATCCCCTAAGATATCCTGGTAGATGGCCTGATCCGGCCCTATCCTGGTGGCCTCGCTAAATGACGCCAGTGCAAGGTTCTGATCCTTATCCCACAGCGTAAAGCCGCTTTGCACTTTCATATTGGCCATCAACAGAGGCAGGGTAAGGCCGCTGCCAACGGCTACAAAAATGATTATTATTAATACTGACATCAACTTCCTCAGCTTGCTGGGCTTGGGTGTTACGTCGTTTATGCAATCAGTTGTTGACGCGCCGGGACAGAAGCTTGAATTGCCCGTAGTATCAACTTTTGCTAAAGCAACCGTCAGGCCTAAAACCGTCCAGAATACCAGCTCGGGAGCCATCACGGAAGGATTGAAGGATATGTGGGCACAGTATTGCGCAATAGCCGCAACGAAGGCCGCTGTCAGCACAATAATCTCTTTATTTTTACTCCGGGAAAGCAACCTGAATCCCCTGTAAAAAAAAACAGTCAATAGCCCCAGGAAAGCCAGTAGCCCCAGGATACCCAGTGTCACACCAAGGTAAAGGTAATGATTTTCAGGTTGAGAAATCCCCACTAACCCGAATGTATAATAGCTTTTTAAAGGATCAGGAAATTTTAATTGCGAAGTAGCCATAAATGTCTCCGGGCCATACCCGATAAACCGCCTTAAGCAATGCAGACCATCGTAATTAAAGGGTATCTCCGGTGAATCTATAATTACATCCGCTGCGCATTTCCAGTTCTGCATCCGGATCGTGAGCGAAGGCAATCCCACTTGCTCAGCTACCGGTGCACTGGTGCTTTGTCTTTCAACTGACAGGCCTGTGTTTTCTGTCAGCAGAGTCTGTCCCAGGAGGACGATTGCAATTACTGCCACCAGCAGTATAGATAAAATACTCAATGCAAAAGTGGTCTTCCGCTGAAGGAATATGCCTGTTAGTGCGAAGAATACGAAAATACCTGTTATAAACAGCAGCAGTGTAATCGAATACTGGGCAAATGCCAGGCAGCACAATTGCAGCCCGAATAAAGCCAGCAGCGCTGCAAATTTGAGCTTGCTGCGCGGTTGTGATCCCCATCCATACCAGTTCAGTATAATCAGCGCCAGTGTTACAGGCAGGATCATTGCCAGGAACCCGCTTAAAGACAAAGGGTTGCCGTCCGTGGAAAATACCCGGCCTGATAATGGGTCCCAGGGCAAGATGTCAGGGCTAATAAATTGCAGGATACCCACTAAAGCTACAACTCCTGACGAGATCAGCAACGTGTATAACGCACGGAATACCTGTGAGCGGTCCTTTACTCTCTGTGATATTATCAGGAAAAATATAATCCAGGCTAAGTTCGGCAGAAAACCAACACTTCCGGCAAGGTTACCCCACAGGCTTTTGCCGGGCATTACCGAGAATATTGTTGAGACCACCCACATTA
>CAYLRS010000189.1:0-4163 GCA_964385895.1 uncultured Dehalococcoidales bacterium | reverse complement strand
AACCCAGCGCATCTGCGGCGTCTGCCCCGAAGCGCACCACATGGCAGCCACCAAGGCGCTCGACGACATATTCCACGTGGAGCCCACCAGCACAGCCAGGAAGCTGCGCGAGCTACTCTACAGCGCGTTTTACGTGACCGACCATACCACGCATTTTTATATACTGGGCGGCCCTGATTTCATCATGGGCCCTGATGCCCCTGTCGCTCAGCGCAACATCCTGGGCGTGATCGCCAAGGTAGGCATGGACCTGGCCGGGCAGGTGATCAACACCCGCAAAGAAAACCACTGGATCATCCAGACCGTCGGCGGCAGGCAGATACACCCGGTCTTCGGCCTGCCCGGCGGCGTTAGCAAGCGCATCACCGAGGAAGACAGAAAGCAGATCGAGGAGATCGCCAAAAGGGACGTGGCGTTCGCCCAATTATCCCTAAAGGTATTCGGCGACATCGTCCTCAAGAACAAGACCTACGTGGACATGATTGTAAGCGACGCTTTCACCCACAGGACCTATTACATGGGACTGGTTGATGATAAGAACAGGGTTAATTTCTACGACGGCAAGGTGAGGGTAGTCGACCCCGATGGCAAGGAGTTTGCCAAATACGCCCCGCGTGAGTACCTGGAGCACATCGCCGAGCACGTCGAGCCGTGGAGCTATACCAAGTTCCCCTTCCTTAAAAAAGTAGGCTGGAAAGGTTTTGTGGACGGCAAGGGCAGCGGCGTCTACCGCGCCACCCCGCTGTCACGCCTCAACGCTGCCGACGGCATGGCCACACCACTGGCGCAGGAAGAATACCAGAAGATGTACTCCACCCTGGGCGGCAAGCCGCTACACTACACGCTGGCAACGCACTGGGCACGCCTCGTCGAACTGCTCTATGCGGCCGAACGATTGCTGGAGCTGGCACAGGACAGGGAGATAACAGGGCCGAACATCAGAAATATTCCCACGCACAAGCCGGACGAGGGCGTGGGCATCGTGGAAGCGCCCCGCGGCACACTGACGCACCACTACATCGCCGACGAAAAAGGCTGCATCAAGAAGTGCAACCTGATCGTGGGCACGACCAACAACCAGGCAGCTCTTTTCATGTCGGTGAAGAAGGCAGCGCAGGAACTGATCCAGCCGGGCAAGGAGATAACCGAAGCCCTGCTGAACCAGATCGAGATGGCGTGGCGGCCCTACGACCCCTGCATGTCATGTTCCACGCATACGCTGCCGGGCACAATGCCGCTCGAGGTGACCATCTTCGATTCCGGCGGCAATATAGTAAAGCATCTTTCGCGTTAGTCCTTTTAAAAGCCATTTCAACTGAATAGGTTTAATGTACAAACATAAAAACTATTTATGAACATATGTAAATATGCAGCTTAGCCTTATCTGGATCAAAATAAAATAACCCGAAGGAGTTGTGTATGCAGAATCAGGTCATATCCAAGAAAGATCTGTCAGGCTTCGTGGACGAGCTCATCAAGACGAAGGCTGCCGGGGAGGTGATCGGAATCAAGTCCCAGGACGGCAAGTACAACTTCGGCCCGCTGAAAAGCGCTGCCGACCTGCGGCTGGATTACGACATATCCCTGCTGCCACCCAAGAAGTACTTCTTCCCTCAGCAGGAGACGGTGCTGAAGTACGAGGCCGGCAAAACACCAAGGATCGAGCCGGTGGTGGAGGAGAGGTCGATGGCCATCATCGGCGTTCACCCGTTTGATATCAGGGGGATACTGCTCTTCGATGCCGTCTACGGGGGCAATATTCCCGACCCCAACTATTTTCTCAAACGGAACAACTCGGTGATCATAGGCATTGACTGCCTTAATCCCAACCCCAAGTCCTTCGCCGCCAGCATGGGTACCGCGGTAACTGAAGAAGGCTTCGACCTGATGCTGACCGATATCGGCGATAGCTATTTCATAAGCGTCGGCAGCAACAGGGGTGACCAGCTTCTGAAGAAGCATGGCAAGACGAAGGCGGCCGCGGCGGCCGACCAGGAGAAACGTGACAAGGCGCGCAAGGATGCGCTGAAGAAATACAAAGTTACGCTCAAGTTGAAACCGGAAGAGATCCCGCAGCTCCTGGACACCACCTGGGAAAGCAAGGTCTTCAACGATAAAGCTTCTGCATGCCTGAGCTGCGGCTCCTGCGTGATGGTGTGCCCCACCTGCGTCTGCTTCGACGTGCAGGACGACATGGCGCTCAGCCTTAAGGGCGGCGAGCGCTACCGCCGCTGGGACGGCTGCATGCTGACCGAGTTCGCCAAGGTTGCCAGCGGCGAGAACTTCCGCGAGCACAAGGAGCAGAGGTTCCGCCACAGGATGTACCGCAAGGGCAAGTATCTGGTGGAAAGATATAAGTACCTGGGCTGCGTGGGCTGCGGCAGATGCGCCATCGCCTGCCTGGCCGAGATCGCCAGCCCGGCCGAGACCTACAATCTGCTCAAGGAGGCCAAGTAAAATGGTAATGCAGCTTACGGCAAAGCAATCCATCCACCTGCCGCGACTGGCCGAGCTGACAAGGGTGGATACCCTGAGCAAGAGGGAAAAGGTATTTGAGTTCGAGTTCGACGACGGCAAGGAACTGGGCCACAAGCCCGGGCAATTCGTGGAGCTATCCATCTTCGGCATCGGAGAAGCACCTATTTCTATAACTTCGTCTCCTACACACAAGGGCTCATTCGAGCTGGCGGTGAGGGCGACCGGCAGCGTTACCAACAAGCTTCATACGCTGGAGAAGGGCGCCAGGGTGGGCATCAGAGGTCCCTTCGGCAACGGCTTCCCCATCGAAACGCTCAAGGGCAAGGACATACTCTTCGTCGCCGGCGGCATCGGCCTCTTCCCGCTGCGCTCGCTGATCAACTACGTTCTCGACAAACGCAAGGATTTCGGCGAGGTGACTACACTCTTCGGCTGCCGCTCCCCGATCGAGAGGATCTTCATCAACCAGCTCCAGGAATGGGACGGCTGCAAGGATATGTGCTTCCTGGAGACGGTGGATACCTGCCCGGATGACTCCTGGAATGGCAACGTGGGCGTAATCACCACGCTCTTCTCCAAGGTATCCTTCGACCCCAATAAGACTTACGCCGTGGTGGTCGGGCCCCCTATCATGTACCGCTTCGTCATCGCCGAGTGCCTCAAGAAGGGGCTTGCTGACGACCATATCATCATGTCGCTGGAGCGCAGGATGAAGTGCGGCGTGGGCAAATGCGGCCACTGCCAGATCAATGGACTGTACGTCTGCCAGGAGGGTCCGGTCTTCACCTACGCACAGGTAAAGTCACTGAAGGAGGCAGTATAAATGAAACCGAGAGTCGCATTTTTCGATTTCACAGGCTGCGAAGGCTGCCAGCTTGAAGTGCTCAATTTCGAGCTGGAGATCGTAGACCTCATCAACGCTGTGGATATCGTGGAGTTCCGCGAGGCCAGCTCCGACCACTCCGACGAGTACGACATCGCCTTCATCGAGGGCAGCATCACCACCGAGAAGGACATTGAGAGGATACAGGGAATCCGGAAGAACGCCAAGATACTGGTGGCGCTGGGCGCATGTTCCTGCACCGGCGGCGTTAACGCCCTCAAGAACCGCTTCTCTATGGAAGAGAACCTCAAGGTCGTTTACGGTGAAGATGCCAAGCTGTACAAAACGATCCCGACAAGGGGCACCGGCGCCGTGGTGCCGGTTGATGTTTTCATCCACGGCTGCCCGCCCAACAGGCTGGAGGTCATCAGTCTGGTCAAGTGCCTGCTGACCGGCAAGAAGTTCGAGCAGTGCCACAACCCGGTCTGCGTGGAATGCAAGCTGGCCGAGAATATCTGCGCTTTTGAACGCGGCGAATTTTGCCTGGGTCCCGTAACCAGAGGTGGCTGCAACGCCGTCTGCGTGACGGCCGGCCGCAAATGCTGGGGCTGCCGGGCGCTGGTGGACGAGCCCAACGTCAACTCTCAGAAAGACATCCTGGCCAAACACAGCCTGACCGTGAATGATATGCTGATGCAATTCAGGATCTTCAACGGAACTCTGGAGGTAGCAAAATAATGACACAGAACGTGAATTTCAAAGTTCATCACGTAGCCCGCATCGAGGGACACGGCAATATAGTCGTCAACGCCAGAGACGGGAAGATCGAAGAGGTAAAGTGGGAGGTACCTGAATCACCGCG
>CAYLRS010000188.1:0-4171 GCA_964385895.1 uncultured Dehalococcoidales bacterium | reverse complement strand
AGACTGTACGGCGTTGGGAAAGCAGCGCTGCCAAACCTCTGCCTATCATGAATGCCAGGCTTGATGAAATAAAAGAACAACTTAACAGGTCAAGGCAGGTAGAAATAATTTCAGGTAACAGCGAAAATGCGGGTGCCCGTCTGGAATCAACTGATGTCAGCCTCGGCGGTTTATTCAAGGGTCTGGGCAACCTCTTTGACCTGGCCACCAAAATGGACCGGGATGGGAAGGATACTTATATGCGTACTGGTAAGATTGGCGGGCCAGGCGGCAATATCAAAGGCGTCTACGGTTTCAGTTTGAAGTTCGGGTTGGGTGGAAAACCTGTCATCGAGCAGTTCGGGAACATACATACCGCGGATGGTGGCGCAACTTTTGCAGAAACCCGTGAACCGTTGGTTGATGTATTCGATGAAGGTGATTACCTTTCAGTTATTTTCGAATTGCCGGGCGTGGAAAAGGAAAACGTCAATTTTGAAATAAACGGCGATATATTTGATTTGTCTGCCGAGACAAGCGACAGGAAATATAAAAAGGAACTGTTATTGCCCTGCCCGGTGGACAGCCACCCCAGGGAATCCACTTACAGGAACGGTATCCTCGAGGTAAAGCTCAGTAAACGCGATCAAAAATAAGGCTTTTTACAAGGAGAAGAATGACAAATTTAAGTAAGGATATGCTGACATTGAAAACGGCTGAGGCTCTGGCCAAGGACGTCGGCAGGGCAATAGCCAGGATTGATCCTGAGGACATGGCTAAAATGGATATCCATGTGGGTGATATTGTTCAAATTTCCGGCAAACGCTCTACGCCGGTCAAGTCTATGCCGGCTTATGCTGAACAGAGGGGGCATGGCACAATCCAGATCGATGGGATCACCCGCGAGAATGCCCAGCTCGGCATCGGTGAAAAGGTTAAAATCTGCAAAGTCCAATGCAATACGGCCAGCTCTATTATCCTGGCTCCGCTAACCTCCTCCGAAGCTTTCGTAAGGGAAAAGGATAGGAAGTACCTGGGAAGATTGATCGAAGGGTTACCTGTAATCGTGGGTGACAAGATAAGGGCTACCTTCCTTGGCAGCGGTTATCAGGAGTTTTCTGTGCTTGATACCCTGCCCAAAGGAGCTGTGGTTATAGGTCCTCAGACCACCATCAAGGTGAAAGGAGAAGCCCGCCTGGTAAAGGAAAAAGTCGGCGTAACCTATGAGGATATTGGAGGCCTGCAGAAAGAGATACATAAGATCAGGGAGATGATAGAGCTTCCACTCAAATACCCCGAGATATTTGAAAGGCTCGGTATCGAAGCCCCCAAAGGGGTGCTCCTGTACGGCCCGCCGGGTTGCGGCAAAACCCTGATTGCGCGCGCGGTTGTCAGGGAGACGGATGCTAACTTTTTCAATATAAGCGGACCCGAGGTCATCCATAAATTCTACGGTGAAAGCGAAGCTCATCTAAGGGCAATTTTTGAGAAGGCATCTGAACAGGCGCCATCCATCATTTTCATAGACGAGATTGACGCCATTGCCTCAAAGAGAGAAGACATAAGGGGAGACCAGCAAGTGGAACGCCGGGTTGTGGCACAATTGCTGGCTTTGATGGACGGACTCAAATCAAGGGGACACGTCATCGTCATCGGCGCAACAAATATACCCAACGTCTTAGACCCTGCACTCAGGAGGCCGGGGCGCTTCGACCGTGAGATATCTATCAATATACCGGATAAGAATGGAAGGCTTGAGATTCTGCATATCCACACCCGGGGAATGCCTCTGGCAGCAGACGTCAACCTGGGGAAAATAGCCGACATTACCCATGGATTTGTCGGGGCGGACCTCGAGGCGCTCTGCAGGGAAGCTGCTATGATTACCTTGCGGAAAATTATGCCCAAGATAGAGTTCGAAGCTGATTTTATTCCCTATGAACTTCTTCTGGAGTTGGAAGTCTCCATGGATGACTTCTTAGAAGCACTGAAAGAGGTTGAACCGTCGGCGATCAGGGAAGTCTTCACCGAAGTGCCCGATGTAAAATGGAGCGATATTGGCGGCCTGGAAGATGTAAAAGAGATACTCCAGCAGACCATTGAATGGCCGCTTAAATATCAGAAGCTGTTCGAGCAGGCTAACACCAGCCCGTCAAAAGGCATACTTCTCACGGGGGTGCCCGGCACCGGCAAGACCCTGGTAGCCAAGGCAGTGGCCAACGAAAGCCAGGTAAATTTTATTTCAGTTAAAGGCCCTGCGCTTCTTTCCAAGTGGGTTGGCGAGTCCGAGAAAGGTATCAGAGAGGTATTTAAGAAGGGCAAACAGGCCAGCCCCTGCATTATATTTTTTGATGAGATAGATGCCATGGTTCCGCTAAGAGGATCCAGTACCGATTCCAATGTAACAGAGCGGATTATCAGCCAATTCTTAACCGAGCTAGATGGGATAGAGGAGTTAAAAGGTGTGGTGGTGCTGGCGGCTACCAACAGGCCAGATATCATTGACCCGGCCCTGCTGAGAACTGGCAGGTTTGATTTTCAAATTGAATTACCGATACCCGATGAGGCGACCCGTGCTACCATCTTCCGCATCCATACTAGAGGCAAACCGCTGGCAGATGATGTTGACCTGGATTTTTTAGCCCGCGAAACAGAAGGGTCAGTTGGTTCTGATATCGAAGCTATTTGCCGGCGGGCTGCTATGCTCGCTATAAAGGAATATATTGAGCATAATAAAACTGAAATATCCGATTTAAAGATCAACCGTCAGCATTTTTTACATGAGCTTGAATCGGTGAAGAGGGGCAGGCTTAACTAGTGCGAAAATTAATTTATGTACCCATTATCCATACTGAAGCGGACATGGGAAGCGCGGCCGCTGCAATTGAAAAACAGAGTTCGGCTTATATCGGAAGCGAAAGATGGATCAAGCATAAGGAGATAGTAACTAAATTCTGGGAAAATGTAGCCGCCTATTTCGCTACGTTTGACGCCGCTAACCTTAAAATATTCCAGGATGGATTGCCCGCCGATGGTGAACTGGGAATGAAAATCGTATTAAAGGCAGCAAACCAGGGCAGTGTTAATTATCGGATTATCCTCGACCTGTTAAACAGGGGTGCCAAACTATGTCAAACAGAAGATCCAGGCCTTCTTAAGAAGGAATATGAACAACTGAACCCATCAGTGCTGTTTGAAACTTATCCCAAAAAGCAATTTAGCCGTCCGCAGGATAAATCCCACAGGGAAAGGCTGATGATCGAGAGGGATAAATTTGTGGCCAGATCTATTGATGCAAGTTTAAATGAAGGGGAAACCGGTGTCCTGTTCATGGGAAGCTTCCACGATGTACTGAAGTATCTCCCCTCAGGCATCGAGGTCAAACAGTTGAAGGATCGTGAAAAAGTAAACGCTTATTTTGCCATATTATTAAAAAAAGAAAATACCCTTAAACTCAAAGAGCTTTCGGATTATATGGCCTGTCCTCTGCACCCTGCGTAAATTCAATCAGCGGGTATTATGATTGACTGTAATGTCCATAATCTTGATAGAATCGTTTTTAAATGAATTATTAACTTCCGCCGTTTGCATTAATTAATAAAATACAATACAATACACTTCTAAAAGAGGTGGTGGGATTTGGGTCCTGCTATTTTTTTGCCTGGAATTCATTAGCCATACCGGGAGCAATTTAAACATGAGAAGCCACATTCCACCAAAAGGATCTATCCCCCGTTCTGTCCATAAATTTCATAATAACGGGCATACAAGGAAACCTGTACGCTCTGTATCACCTCATGTCTATGCGCCCAGGCCTGAGCACACTAAAGCTCTCGAAGCATTGTTGACCGAAGCACAGGTTCAAGAGCGTGAATTACTGGAAATTATTAAAATAGACCCGCTTGATGAGAAACTAAAGGAACTCGATAGGATTCAGTACTTTGTACGTCAACTCAACATCCAGATAGCCGTCAGGGGTTCGAAATAGGTTGACCACATCCCGTAAACTATGCCTTTGTATAATTAGGGTCAGGGGCAAATAACCATCAACAAAACGGGCACCTGGTAGGTGTTGAAGCCACACTGGCCCTGATATAGATCTTCCGTGCCTTCATACTTCGTTGCATAGCCAACGCAGCTCACCGTGATGCCGTTCCAATGGTATTTCATAATGTCCAGATATATGTTGAGG
>CAYLRS010000187.1:0-4204 GCA_964385895.1 uncultured Dehalococcoidales bacterium | reverse complement strand
GAAAGCACGCATCGCCGACCCAGTTTCCCTGGCACTGCCGCTGACATGACGCTGAATTATGCTCCAGAACAGGTACCAGAGCGGGCCGCCGATAACAAGCATAGCAATCCCGAGGCTGAGTTGCTGCTTGATATCCCCTATTTTCGCCAGCTTAAAACTGGCGGTAATTGTATCTAAAGAAAGGGATAACAGGTTTACCAGCCCGGCGGCCAGTATACAGAGGGTAATCAAAGTTAAAATGTAAAAAAACGCTCGCCTGACGGTGCTCAATAACCTTTCTCCCGCCTTTGTGATTTAATAAAGCCACCAGAGATCAACCGGTTGAATGATCTTCCACATACCATCTTCTTTTTGCAGCAGGAAGGTTATACGGTTCGTATTGACCGGATCGCTGAAAGGCCGGTTAGGTCTGAATACGTCTATCCCGACTTCAACGGTCGCGTTACCATCCCTGACCGTGGATTTCACGATGCCGGCTTTCCACGACGACATATCCCCGGGGGATTGCGCTGACCTTATCCAGTTGTCGAACGGGTTCCCCTTTACCTCTTCCGACTGGAGAGAAAGAAAACCATATGCTTTTTCATAGTCCTGGTCCTTGACCGCCAGCAGGAAACGCTGTACGGTGCCCTCCGCTGTGTCCTCTGGAAGCAATTTGACCTGGTCATTGCTGCTGATTATGGAAATTAGCACAGCAATGACGACAAATACTAAAACGAAAATGCCAAAGCCTAGGAGAAAACGGTTAGAAGCTTTCATTTAAATAATCCATCCGCTAAATACCCTACACCCGTATTCTCTCACACGTTAAGCCAGGGCTTCAATGTTTGGCAGTCCCGGTTTATTTCTCTTCCCCTATAAGTTAGTTTGATTCTTGGAATATACCCAGCAATCCCCTCAGCAGTATAACCGCGGCCTTTTTATCCAGGGGTACGTTGTTGTTGCCGCACTTGGGCGACTGGATACAGGCGGGGCAACCGTCGCGGCAGGGGCATTCCTCGATCGCTTTGAGTGTTGCTGCCCAGAGCTCATCAATAATTTCATATCCTTTTTCGGCGATGCCGATGCCGCCCGGGTAGCCATCATAAATGAAAATCTGCGCCTTTCCCGTGTCCAGGTGGAAAGGGGTGGAGACGCCTCCGATATCGTTGCGGTCGCACATGGCGAAAAGCGGGAGTATGGCAATGGCTGCATGCTCCGCGGCATGTAACCCGCCGTGGAAATCGAGCTTGCCTTTCTCAATCAATTCCACCGCCTGCTGGGGCAGGTCAAACCAAAGGGACTGCGTGATAAAGCACTGCGGCGGCAGGTCAAGTACTTCCTCTCCCAGAACCTCGTCCGTGTAGTGCTTCTTCTTTCTGAAACCGTCTACCTGGTTAGTAACGTCCACTACGCCCAGGCACACACGCACGCCGTTGCATTCCTTTTCACCAATCTTCTGCAGCACCTTGATATCGGTGAGCTCCATGGTCTGCGTGTAATAAGGGACCGTTGCGGGTTCCACCACGGCGATGTGCTTCGTCAGATCAAGCTCCTTCACGAAGTACGAATCTCCCTGGTGCAGGTAAATCGCGCCCGGGTGCACCTGCCAGAATGCCCTGTCCTCCTCGATTGTTTCCAGAAGCTCGTAGCCCCGGGAAGCGTCCAGTATCTGGTAACCCTGGCTGGAAGCCGACCTGATGTTCACGTCCTGCGCCGGGTGAGAAAGCTGCGGCGCAATGTACCACCTGTTACTTACAGCTCTCAATCTGCCCTCGTCCTCAAGCTCAGAAACCGCTTGAGTAAAAACGCCGCCAAAATATTTTTCGTCAGCCAGATCGAGCGGCCTTTCCCAGGCGGCGCAGAGCAGGTGCGGCTTGAGGATATTTTGGTTCTCCCAGTTGATGAGCGCGTTCTCGAAGGGTTTGCCGAAGAAGAAGTCGGGGTTGTTCATAAAGTACTGGTCGAGCGGATTGTTTTGCGCCACCAGGAAGCTGAGCGATTTTTCCCTGCGGCGGCCGCTGCGTCCCGCCTGCTGCCATGTGCTGGCGATGCTGCCGGGGTAGCCGGTCAGGATCGTGGCGTCCAGGTCTCCTATATCTATGCCGAGCTCCAGCGCGTTGGTGGCCACGGCGCCGAGGAGCTCGCCGCTGAAAAGCTCCCGCTCGATCTGCCGCCGGTCCGACGCTAGGTAGCCGGCGCGGTATGGCTTTATTCTATCTCCCAGCGGATGCCCCAACTGGTCACGGCTGTAAACGTAGATCAATTCAGTTAGCTTGCGGGTGGCGGCGAAGGTGAGTGTACGTATGTCCCTGCGTATAAGCCCGGTGAAAAGATAGGTCGCCTCGCTGTTGGCGCTGCGGCGTGTGCTGCGGGCTTCGTCGATAATGGGAGGGTTCCAGAAGACGAAAGCCTTGCCCCCGTAAGGAGCGCCGTCGTTATCGATAACCTTGAAGGGCAAGCCGGTCAGCCTTTCCGCGTGTTCGCCGGGGTTGGCAATGGTGGCCGAGCAGAAGATGAACTGCGGCATGCTGCCGTACATAAAACATGTTCGCCTGAGCCGCCGCAGTATATTTGCCACGTGGGAGCCGAAGACGCCGCGGTAAACATGCGCCTCGTCCACCACCACGTACTTAAGGCGCCGCAGGAACCTCGACCAGGACTTGTGGTTGGGCAATATGCCCACGTGAAGCATATCGGGGTTGGTGAGCACAATTCGTGCTCGTTTCCTTATACCCCCGCGGTCCTCTGAAAGAGTATCGCCATCATAGGTGGCGCATTCCCAGGGAAGATTTATTGTCTTACCACCAAGTTCCTTGAGTCCGCGCAACTGGTCCTGGGCCAGCGCCTTGGTGGGAAACAGGTAGAGAGCGCGTGTGTTCGGATCTCCCAGCATGGCATTCAGCACCGGGATGTTGTAGCACAGCGTCTTACCGCTGGCGCTGGGCGTGGCCACCATCACGTTGCTGCCGGTACGTACGGCATTGATGGCATCAACCTGGTGTGAATAGAGGGTGGTTATGCCGAGCCGGTCAAGCCGTTCCTGAAGCACCGGATGAAGATGTGCATCCAGCCAGCCGGGTTTAGCATCTCTGGGAGGTATGTACTGGACATGGACTATCTGATCCTTATATTGGGGGTCGTTTTTCAGGTAATCGAGGAAGGTATTGGTGTCCATCTGTAAATTATAGAAACTCTAAGCTCTAAATACTAAACAAATTCAAAACCCAAAGCATAAAACAATTTGGATATTTGTATTTTAAGTTGATTTAGAGCTTAGAATTTAGAATTTAACTATTGTTTGAAATTTAATCAGTAGGTTTCTATCTCTTTCTCGACGATCTCAATGGTGGGGTAATCACGGGTGATCGTGTTGCTGATGGAGTTGATGATTTCATCAACCCGGTAGTTGTGGTTGCTGACGCAGGCAATACCTATGGTGGTCATCTGCCAGAGGTCATGGTCGGCTACTTCCGCGATGGAGATGTTGAACTGCTTCTGCAGGCGTGCCACAAGGGATTTAACAATGCTCCTCTTGTCCTTGAGAGACCGGCTCTCAGGGATGTGGATCTTGAGTTTGCACACGCCGATGTTCACGAAAAGTGAAGCTTTCCACTCTGGAGCTATCCATTTGTGCAACCTCCCGCGGGAGACTTGCGGGAGGGTTTTATATATCAGCGGGCCGGTTTTTCGGTCGCGTAACAATTGCTGCAGTAGACCGGCCGTTCCTGTCTCGGTTCAAAGGGAACTTCGCATTCACTGCCGCACCTGGCACAGGTCGCCTTGAACATCTGCCTGGGCCTGCCAGACCCGCGTGTCTGCTTCCGGTTTACCCTGCAATCAGGGCAGCGCTTGGGCTCGTTCTGCAGTCCTTTGGATTCGTAGAACTCCTGCTCTCCAATGGTGAAGATGAAGGATTTGCCGCACTCGGCACAGGTTAAGGTCTTGTCCTCTAGGGCCATTGATGCCTCCTTGTTGAAAATCGCTACGCCCCGGTGGTTCTGACGCGGTCTTTTTTTCGGCTCAAGACCTCTAAAAACATATGCAGGGAGTCTTAATCCCGGCATTATGGTCTCCCTTTTTAAGAGGTTGCCAGACTAAGACTCGCGCTAAACCAGGGTTTGCATACGGCGTCTAGTGTAGATTATAATTTTGGCTAAGTCAAGACCCAGTCTCTTCCAATACAAGATGAGCCTGGAGGAGGTAACGATTTCTAACACAGGAT
>CAYLRS010000186.1:0-4206 GCA_964385895.1 uncultured Dehalococcoidales bacterium | reverse complement strand
AAACTAGGCGGAAGGGTGCTTTATATCGATGCCGAGCATGCCCTGGATACTTACTACGCCACTATATGCGGCGTCAATGTGAATGCCATGAAAGGTGCACAGCCCGGGACGGGAGAGGAGGCGCTGGATATAGCTGAGCGTATGGTAAGGACACATGCCCTGGATGTGATCGTAATCGATAGCGTTGCTGCCCTCGTTCCCAGAGCTGAGATCGAGGGTGAAATGGGAGAATCCCATGTTGGGTTACAAGCCCGGCTCATGTCGCAGGCCCTGAGAAAGTTGACAGGGGAGATCAGCAAATCGAATACTTCGGTTGTATTTATCAATCAACTGCGTGAAAAAATAGGCGTCATTTTTGGAAGCCCGGAGGTTACCCCGGGTGGCCGGGCTTTAAAATTCTACAGTTCGGTCAGGATCGACTTGAGAAAAAGCGAGGTGATTAAGAATGGCTCTGAAATAATAGGGAACCGGGTGCGTGCTAAGGTTGTCAAGAACAAGATGGCACCGCCTTACCGCGTAGCTGAGTTCGATATCTTATTTAACTGCGGCATAAGCAAAGAGGGCGACATAATAGACCTTGGAGTCAGCCTGGGTATCATTAAAAAATCCGGCGCTTTCTTTGATCTCGGGGGCACTAAGCTTGGCCAGGGAAGGGAAAAGGCCAGAGAGTATCTTCTGCAGCACCCGGAAATAGCTAATGAAATTGAAAAACAGATACGCGGTGCTGCCCTGTCGGCACATATTGTGGGTTCTGATAATAAAGATATCGCTGATTGATGCACGGCTAATATTTCGCAATTTACATACCGGTGATGCCTGAAATAAAACGGATCCGCGTTCTGCGCAAAGGCAGGATAAAAAGACCTGTAGAGATACTTATGGACGACGGGTCCACGTTTATTATTAATCGCGAAATAGCTACTAAAGCCGCACTTCATGTAGGAGATGACATTACACAAAAACAATTAGATAGTCTAATCAAGGAGGACCGTTACAAAACTTGCTATGACCTGGCTTTGTATTACCTGAGCTATCGTCCAAGAAGTGAAGCTGAGTTGAGGAATCACCTGGTGATCAAGCGTAAATTCAACAAAGATATAGTCAAAGACGTTATACAAAAACTGAAGGAATTGAAGCTAATAAATGACGTAGCCTTTGCCGAATTATGGAGGGACGACAGGATCAGGTATAAGCCGAAAAGCCGACTGATGATTAAACGTGAGCTGATGCAGAAAGGCGTAGACGCTGAAACGGTGGAAAGAATAACGAGCGGGCTTGATGATGAAGATAGTGCCTATAACGCGGGATTGAAGAAAGCCAGGTTGCTGAAGTCACTGGAATGGAAAGAATTTTACAAACGTTTAGCCGGTTATTTAGGCAGACGGGGATATAGCAGCGAGGTTACCAATTCGGTGGTGAGAAGGTTATGGCAATACGTAAATCCGAGTTTGCACGGAGATAAATTTTTAAATTTTTAATATTTTACTGGTCGTAGGGATTTAAAGAATAGTATAATGATGTGTTGAGGATTTAATCTAAATGTATCAGCAAATCTGTTTTATATATGGAGAGAGGCAATTAAATGATCGATCTATGGATAGTTTATGTGATAATCGGCCTTGTTGCCGTTTTGTTTCTTCTAGTCGGTTATTTTGCACGCCAGCTACTGGCTAACCAACAAGTACGTCACGCTCAGAATGAAGCGAAGAAATTATATGAGAGCGCGCAAGCTAAGTATGAGCAGATGGTGCTCGAAGCAAAAGAAGAGGCGGTTAAGGTAAGGGCTGCTGCAGAAGCTGAGAGCCGGGAACGTAGATACGAACTGCAAAGACTGGAACGGCGTTCGAGTCAACGCGAAGAACGCCTCGAGAGAAAGCTTGAAGCCCTGGATAGACGTGAAGGGAGCTTGATTGCCCGGGAAAAAGAGATAGAAGGAACTAGATTACAGGTTGGAGAGATAAAAGACAGGCAACTTCAGCGTCTTGAAGCCATATCAGGGATGTCAAGCGATGAAGCCAAGCAGCAGCTTCTGCAGGCAGTTGAGGATGAAATAAGGGAGGATGCCAGCAGAAAGGTCCGCGAATGGGAAGTCCGTATAAAAGACGAAATCGACAATAAGGCACGTGATATTCTGGCTACGAGTATCCAGAGATGTGCCACTGACGTTGTGTCGGAAACCACTGTTTCCGTTGTATCCCTGCCCAATGATGATATGAAGGGCAGGTTGATAGGCCGTGAAGGAAGAAATATAAGAGCACTGGAACAGGCCACGGGCGTTGACCTGATCATTGACGATACCCCCGAATCGGTTACAATATCCAGTTTTGATCCTATCAGACGTGAGGTGGCGCGGGTTGCGCTCACCAATCTTATTCTCGATGGCCGTATTCACCCCGCACGCATTGAAGAGGTGGTTGAGAAAGCCAAATCAGAAGTTGAGACTACAATCCGCATGGAAGGTGATCAGGCCTCAAGAAAAGCCGGCGTGCAAGGCTTGCATCCCGAACTTATAAAATTATTAGGACGCCTGAAATTCAGGAAAAGTTTCGGGCAAAACGTATTAACTCACAGCCTTGAGGTAGCTCATATTGCCGGCATGCTGGCGGCTGAGATTGGCGCCAATGTACCCCTGGCCAAGAGAGCGGCGCTGTTGCATGATATAGGCAAGGCCGTTGGCCATGACGTGGAGGGTCCCCATGCTTTGATCGGTGCTAACCTGGTCAAACAGTGGGATAAATCGAACGAAGTAGTCCAGGCTATATCTGAACACCATGGCGAGGCAACGACCACAAGCGCGCTCGGTTTTATCCTTGCTACTGCGGATGCAATAAGCGGCTCTAGGCTTGGCGCACGACGTGAATCACTCGACCAATATATTAAAAGGATTGAAGCATTGGAGAATGTCGCCAGCAGCTTCCCGGGGGTGGAGAAGGCTTTTGCCATCCAGGCTGGCAGGGAAGTTCGCATAATGGTTAAACCGGAACAGGTAGACGATCTGGCTGCCATGCGCCTGGCACGCGATATCGCGAAGAAGATAGAAGAAAGCCTTGAATACCCGGGGCAGATAAGGGTGACGGTCATGCGCGAGGTAAGGGCGGTAGACTACGCTAAATGATCTAAACGAGGGCTGTTATTGAGAATCCTGGCAATCGGCGACATAGTAGGCAAGCCTGGCAGAAGAGCAGTGCAGCAATTTCTACCAGGCTTGATTCTTGAATTAGGGGTCGACCTGGTAGTTGCCAACGGTGAAAATTCGGCACACGGTATTGGTATAACGGTTAACACCGCACAAGAATTGCTGGATGCCGGGGTCGAAGTCATAACAACCGGCAATCATGTCTGGGCGCAACGTGAAATAATACCGTATCTTGATGGGAGATTGCCCATATTACGGCCCCTAAATTTTCCTCCAGGAGCCCCCGGAAAGGGCTATCTTATCATAAAGAATGTATTGGTGATCAACATAATCGGGCGGGTTTTTGTTGGCGAATATGATTGCCCGTTCAGATCTATTGATACACTGCTCAACGAATTGACCACATTGCCAAAAGTCATCATCGTTGATTTCCATGCTGAAGCCACGTCTGAAAAAGTGGCACTGGGAAGATACCTGGATGGGAAGGTTAGCGCAGTTTTGGGTACACATACACATATAGGGACAATAGATAGCGGCATCTTGCCCAACGGGACAGGCTACGTGACTGATATCGGTATGACGGGACCGACGAATTCAATCATTGGCGATGATGTTGAAAATGTTCTGAATAGCTTTATTAACGGGATGCCACACAGGCTCTCTGTTGGCAAGGGGAAAGTAGCCATGGACGCGGTTTTACTGGATATAGATGATCGTACCGGGAAAGCCAGGAGTATAAAGCGGATTCGAGAAGAGGAAGCTGAAAGTTGACGTATGACCTGCATCTACATACTACCGCTTCTGATGGGAGGCTGAACCCGGATGAAATTGTCAGGCTTGCTGTAGAAAAGGGAATCGCAGTAATCGCAATCACAGATCATGATAGCGTAGGTGGTGTCGAAGACGCTATTAAAGAATCGCAAAAATTCCCGCAAATAAAAGTTGTTCCCGGAGTAGAGATAAATACGGATCTGCCGTCGGGAGAACTTCACGTACTGGGTTATTTCATTGACTATAAAGACCCGGTGCTGATTAATTCACTGGAGAAAATTCGGGAATCCAGGGTAGGC
>CAYLRS010000185.1:0-4211 GCA_964385895.1 uncultured Dehalococcoidales bacterium | reverse complement strand
CCACGTTGTTCCGCAGGTAGCCGCAGAGGTCCTGGGAAAAACCCATCGCCTCGGCGGTCTGGTAATGCTTTTCAATCAACCCGAAGGCGGCGCAAACAGGCGACCAGTTCTCGGGGAAGGCCGGCATGAGGTCCATGGCATAGAAGATCTCGATAAGGCCGTTCATCGGCGGCATCCAGCCGACGGGCTTGCCGGTCCGCTTTGCCTCATGGCCCTCCAGGTAGAAGTCGGCGACGATCTGCCGCAGCTCCTTAGCCGTCGCCAGCCTTTTGGTCGATTTCTGTGTCTTTTCCATCCTATCCTCCGATCATCTCGAAGAACGCCTCGAATCTCGTCTTCAGCTGCTCGGTATTGCCGGTCTCGTCCATCTCGACCAGCAGCACCGGGACGCCGTCCTTTTTCAGCTCCGCGGCCAGGGCCGGGTAGTCCGCCAGGTGTGGCGTGCAAAATTTTTGGAAGAGAAAGATGACGCCTTTTGATCCCGACCGTTCTATGAGTCCCCTGATGCAGGCGACACGGTCGCCGACGATTGACCGGGCAGGGCAGGGAAAACGGTGCATGTACCGGTCGATGAGCCGCTCCATGGGGTCCGCGCCCGTACCGTCGGCAGGGTCGCAGAAGCGGTATCCGTTGCACAGGTCGTCGGCAGCGATCCGCAAGCCAGCCGCCTCGAGGAGATCAAAGATCCCCATTTCCTCGACGAGGCTGCCCGATACCATGACCGGGATGCCCGTGGTTGGAGGGGTTTTTTCATCCCTGAGGGCGCCGGTGAGGCCCGAGAGTTGTGCGTGGTACGCCTCGGGAGGCAATGAAAAACCAGCCTCGACTACCGTGTAAAATTGGCGGGCCGATAGCGCAAGCCGGTTCTGGAAACGCAGCTCGTGCAGACGGAGCAGGCTGTTCCGTATGTCCCTATAAAGGTCGAGGGACCGCTCCAGAGAGTTTGCATCGATCTTTCCTCCGGCCGCAGCGAGTTTCCCGGTAAGTTCGCTGAGGATCTCGCGGTAGAAGGCCCGGGCGCTTTCACTGGTATTATAGGGGAGGGGCACGGTGTGGAAGAGCCCACACCTGATGTTCTCTTCCCAGATGTTCATCATCCCGCAGGGCACATCGCAGGTGTAGCCCTGGATGACGCCGGAGAGATACTTGTACTCGCCCCGCAGCGCCCTCTCCAGGGAAGCCCGCATGTAGGGACAGATAAAGTTCGGGACGAAGGCGTTGGCCCTCTCGATCCGCGTCGTACCGCCGTGGATCCTTACGGGTAGAAACCCTGCCGCGTGGATCAACTCGATGGGGGTATAGGTGCAGAACCAGCCGAAGACCTTCTGCCTTTCTGCCTGGCGGGAGAGCCGCCCGATACGGTTTCTAACGGCGTCCATAAAAGGGCCCAGGTCGATGGGCGGCATAGTTGACCCGGTACTATCCGTCATAAAATGTTTCTCAATGACAATGTGCCTTTTAAGCTGCCACGCACACCACCGGTCAGGCGTGGCCTGTGTTGCGGCAGATTTACGTTGCCATATTACCATATTACCATTAACAGGGATACAAAACGTCAAAAGTGAATTTAAGTCAGCGGCGGCCTGGCAACCCGGGAATTCGTAGTCAGCGGTGGACGTATCTATTTGTAATTAATATAATCTATGCCAGATCAAAGAGACAATTACGGTATTAAGTCGGATATTAACCCGGGTTCTGACCTTTCAAGCAAGAGGATATAAAAGAAGCCATGCATGAGCTTTTAGGACTGTTTGCCACAACAGAAGTCTTTATCTTTGTCTTTATGGAGATCGTCATCAGGATAAAAACTGTTCAGCGGGTAATCCGTCAAAAAGCTACCTGGTACGATATAGTCTTCGTCAGTTTAATATTCGGTGGATTTTCTGTATTTGGTACATATACCGGTATACAATTACCTTCCGGGGCGATAAGCAGTGTGAGAGACCTCGGGCCTATGGTTGCCGGATTAATAGCTGGTCCGCTGGCCGGCCTGGGAGCGGGGTTGATCGGGGGGATACATCGCTATTTCCTCGGTGGATTTACTTGCATTCCTTGCGGATTGGCGACCATTTTTGCCGGTTTAATCGGTGGCATCGTCTACTTGCTTAATAAGAGGAAACTTCTGGGAATCTTCCTGAGCATAGTGATGGCCATTTTTGTTGAACTTCTCCATGGAATTTTGACACTGCTTATAGCTCGACCCTTCGATGAAGCCCTTAAGGTTGTCATGGTGGCTATCCCCGCCATGATGATAGCTAATGCTATGGGTATAGCCATCAGCATTATCGTCCTGGAACGTATAACAGAAAATAAAGAGGGCGCATAATTTTAATTGCAGGGTGTTGGTTAGTATTATTCATGATAAAGTACTGTAACCACAACTATGCTAATAACTCTGGTTAATGGCTCAAGCCATAGTCACCTGCTCTTCTGAACGCTTTCCAGGACAACCTCATAAAGCTCGAGTTTCTCCTTCTTGAGCATGCCCTCAATCTTATTCTTGATTGCAAGTGCTTTGTCCAACGATTTGCTTTGTTCCTCGTCCGAAAAAGTTATCTGTACCTTAATATATGCAGTGTTTGGCCGGGCGTGTGTCATTTCTGCTTACCTCCTTTTGACTGGCCTTGACTAAACTTACTTCAATGTACTTTAAAGAAACTGAGTTTGTCCAGCCGTTCAAAGTTGTGCTGGGCATCTATCCAGCGAACAGTGCCCGAACGGCAGCGCATTGCTATAGACTGGGTCCACGCCCCTCCGCTGAAATAGCGTACCCCCTTCAGTAATTCGCCGCTGCTAATCCCGGTAGCAGCGAAAAACACATCGTCACTGCCTATCAGGTCCTCTGTCTTATAGACCTTATCAACGTCAACCCCGCTGGCTATGGCTGTCTCTCTTTCCTTGTTATCACGCGGCCAGGCCTTGCATTGAATAGCACCTCCAATGCAGTGTATTGCCGCAGCAGAGAGAACCCCCTCTGGCGTACCCCCGATGCCCATGAGTACATCAACCTCTCTTGTTGGCAGAGCTGCCTCTATGCTCGCTGCGATATCACCATCGGAAATCAATTTGACCCTGGCGCCGGCATTTCTAATGTCTGATAGTAGCTGTTCATGGCGCGGCCTGTCTATAACTACTACGGTAAGCTCTGATATCTTTCTTCTCTTGGCTCCGGCAATATTCTTCAGGTTCTCCGCTACCGGTGCGTTGATATCAATGCAGTCTTTTGCTTCCGGCCCGGTGACGATTTTGTTCATATAGACAAATTGCCTGGGCCAGTGCATCGTCCCCTTAGCTGAAAGTGCTACGACGGAGATGGCTCCGGGCAGGCCCCTGGCAACGAGATTGGTCCCGTCAACCGGATCAACCGCAATATCAACCTTTAAATCCGAGCCATCACCAATACGCTCTCCTATATATAACATGGGAGCATGGTCCTTTTCCCCTTCCCCGATGATAACGATCCCGTCCATCGGGACATAGCCCAGGACATAACGCATGGCAGCTACCGCTGCCTCATCTATTGTTGTTTTATCACCCCTGCCCAAATGACGGGCAGAAGCCAGTGCTGCTGCTTCAGTGACGCGCACCAACTCCATAGCAATGTTACGTTCGATTGGCCTGTCGGAATCCTTGGATTTCATATTAGCCTAAGACTATCAAAACAGCAATGAAATAGTCAAGGTAAATTTCAATTTGATGTGTATATAATTTGACACTTAATTAAGCAGTTGATACGGGAACGTGCAGATGTAAACAGTTACCTGCACGGAAGCGCATTCACAATATCCAGATATATGCTGAAGGCAGAGATGGCCAGACAGCCTTATTAGAAGTCAAATAATGGAGCGGGGCTGAAATATGCCCCGCTCTTTTTAATTTTCACAGTAAGGGTAAAAATCGAAATCGAAGTCCAAGTCGAAGTCTAAACCGTAGTTAGATTTTAGATATAAATAAATCTTGGAGTCATTATGCCAATTCTTCGAATTTGAACTCTTCCTCTTTAAAGAGCTTCAAGCAGGCATCCACCACATCAGGATCATATAGCCTGCCCCTGTTCTTTGATATTTCCTCCAGTGCTTTATCAATACCCAATGCCGGCCGGTAGGGACGGTATGAAGCCATGGCTTCAACTACATCGGCCACAGCCAGTATTTTTGCTTCCAGGAGCGTATCCTCACCCTTTAGACTGTTGGGGTAACCCGAACCATCCA
>CAYLRS010000184.1:0-4212 GCA_964385895.1 uncultured Dehalococcoidales bacterium | reverse complement strand
GGCGTCGGTGCTGCCTTGGGGAAGAGGATGACTTTTATGCCATTGCCGGCAATAACTTCCGCCGCCGCGGCAGCGAAATCCTCGGAAGCAAAGCGGGTGTCATAACCAATTACCAGGCCTCGTTTACCCAGTCCGTCGTTTTTTAAATGGTCGACAACACCCTGAGTACAGGCGCGCACGTTGTCAAAGGTGAAATCGCCTGCGATGATGGCGCGCCAGCCGTCGGTACCGAATTTAATCCTGGCGGGCATATTCTAAATCCCAGCTTCAGCCCTCAATACCTTTGCCTTGTCTGTCTTTTCCCAGGGGAACTTTACATCTGTCCTGCCGAAGTGGCCATACGAGGCAGTCGACTGGTAAATCGGCCGCCGTAGATCAAAGTACCTTATGATTGCCTCTGGCCGCATATCGAAATGCTTGTGAATGAGCTTCAGGATAACCGCATCTGAAACCTTGCCGGTGCCGAATGTTTCTATGGAGACGGACAGAGGATGGGCAACCCCGATAGAGTATGCCACCTGCAACTCTAACCTGTCAGCCAGGCCGGCAGCCACGCAGTTCTTTGCAATATATCGTGCCATGTATGTTGCAGAACGGTCAACCTTTGTAGGGTCCTTGCCCGAGAAAGCGCCGCCGCCGTGGCGAGCATAGCCTCCGTATGTATCCACGAGCAGTTTGCGCCCCGTAAAACCAGTGTCGGATACGGGGCCACCCACAACAAATCTGCCGGCACTGTTAACGTATATCTTGGTGTTTTTATCCATCATGTCAGCCGGAATGACTGATTTGATCACTTTTTGGATTATCTCGTGCCTGATGGTCTCGTTGTCTGGTTCAGGATCGTGGTGGGCGCCTATGACGATGGCCTCAATTCTCTTTGGCTTCCCGTAACTGTATTCCACGGTTACCTGCGACTTGCCGTCAGGCCGGAGGAAAGGTATTGCATTCTTTTTACGCAATTGTGCCATCCGGTATGTCAGCTTGTGTGCCAGGGAAATAGGGAGCGGCATCAACTCTTCGGTCTCGTTGCAGGCGTAGCCAAACATCATTCCCTGGTCGCCCGCGCCTGTCAGGTCCAGCTCGTTTACTTTTTTACCCTTTGCCCTGACTTCCAGTGCCTTGCTGACACCGGCATTGATATCGGGAGACTGTTTCTTTATAGACACTATGGTGGCGAGGCTCTGGTAATCGAACTGGTACTCCGGCCTGGTGTAACCTATTTCCTTAACTACTTGCCTGACCACATCGGGTATTTCCACGTAAGTCTTGGTAGTTATTTCACCCAGCACAATAACCAGCCCGATGGTGACAGCTACTTCACAGGCGACCCTGGACCTGGGATCGCCCTTGATCATGGCGTCCAGTATGGCGTCCGCGACCTGGTCGCAGAGCTTGTCGGGATGGCCTTCAGTTACCGATTCAGAGGTAAAGAAATACTTGGGCGATTTCATGAATGTGTTTTGCATTTCAACTCCTCGATTTTCAGGTTCCTTCTTCCCAACTGTTGAGGTATTTCTGCTGTTCCTGCGTCAGCTTGTCTATGACAATGTCCATCGATTTCAGCTTAAGCCGGCCGACCTCAGCATCGATCTCGTAAGGTACCGGGTAGACGTCCGGTTTGAGTTCACCCCTGGTTTTTACGAGGTATTCAAGGCTCAGCGCCTGGTTGGCAAAGCTCATGTCCATGACGCTGGCAGGATGCCCTTCGGCCGCCGCCAGGTTGATAAGCCTGCCCTCACCCAGCAGGTAAATGTGCCTGCGGTCGGCAAGCACGTACTCGTCCACAAACGGCCTGATGCGCCTCTTAGATTTGGCAACGCTTTCCAGCGCCGGTATATTTATCTCCACGTTGAAATGTCCGCTGTTGGCCAGGATGGCGCCGTCCTTCATCCGCGATATGTGTGCCTTATCGATAACGTGGGTATTACCACTCACCGTGATAAATACATCGCCTATCCTGGCGGCGTTCAGAAGTGGCATAACCTGGAATCCGTCCATGGCAGCCTCGAGTGCTGCAATGGGGTCGACCTCGGTGACAATTAGTTTTGCACCCATTCCCTGAGCGCGACGCGCCACACCGCGGCCGCAATAGCCATAGCCGCATATAACTACATTCTTGCCGGCCCAGAGTATATTGGTTGCCCTGGTAATGCCATCAATGGTGCTCTGGCCGGTACCATAGTGGTTATCGAAGAAATGCTTGGTCTTAGCATCGTTAACGGCGATGAGCGGGTATTTCAGCTTTTTGGCCTTCGCCATGTTTTTGAGCCGGATGACGCCGGTGGTAGTTTCCTCGGTGCCACCGATAACGTTGCTGAGTAGAGCGGTCTTTTCCTGGTGTATGGTGCTCACCAGGTCGGCCCCATCGTCGACTGTCAGGTTGGGCTTATGTTCGAGTGCCGAGAGAATATGCCTGTAATATGTTTTGTTGTCCTCTCCCTTTATAGCGAAGACAGGGAACCCGAGCTTTACCAGCGCAGCCGCGACATCGTCCTGTGTGCTCAAGGGGTTGGAGGCGCAGAGCACGAGGTCAGCGCCGCCTGCCTGCAGGGTGAATGCCAGGTTCGCCGTCTCGGTGGTTACATGCAGGCAACCCGAGATGCGGATTCCCTTGAAAGGCTTTTCCTCGGAGAAACGTGTCTGTATCAGTTTAAGCACAGGCATCTCACGGCTTGCCCACTCTATGTGTAGCTTCCCCTGGCTGGCAAGCTTCATATCCTTCACGTCATAATTCATAGCCCGTTTATCCTCTGCAAAAGTAATGAAATAATATTACCTGATGGATTTGCATTGTCAAGTATTAAATGGTTTTATGTTGATGGTTTTAGGGATGTGCGAAACTCCCACATTGATTACAACAGAACTTCCCGCGGGGCTCCGCTCAGTAGCACCCATTGAGCCTCTCATTGAATTCCTCAGGGCTGAACCTGTAATCCTGAGTACCGTAGAACTCTACAGCAAAGGAAGCGCATACGCTGCCCATCCTCGCGCAATGCTCGATGCTCTTGCCACGGACCAGACCACTGATCAGGCCGCCCCTGTATGCATCGCCAGCGCCTGTTGGGTCCACTACTTTCTTTGGTTTAAAAGCAGGAATGTTTATTTCACCATCCGGTGTGGAGACCAGGGAACCCAGTTCTCCCATGGTGACAATTATAGTATCGGCCCACCTCAGCAAGGCTTCTTTTTTTAACCCCGTCTTACTTATGATCATATCCAGTTCATAATCATTGGAGATCAGAATCCGACACCCCTCTATGGCATGGATCAGCTCTTTGGCATCCAGCATTGGCAGCGATTGCCCGGGGTCAAAGATATAGTCGATCCCCCTGGCCTTGCAGAAGCGCGGGTAATTCAGCATGTCCTCAAGATTACCTGGAGAGATGATAACAATGGTCTCCCTTGGATTGAGTTTGTCGAAATCCAGAGAGGAAGGGTATTTCATAGCGCCGGGGTTGAAGCCGGTGATCTGGTTGTCAGCCCGGTCTGTGGTTATGTAGGCGCCCGCAGTGAATTCGTCCTCGATTATTTTAATGTTTTCGGTAGATATTCCATTATTCGCGAGCCATTCGAAGTACCTATGATAATCATGGCCGATAGTAGCAGAGACTACAGGATTTTCACCCATGAGGGTGAGCGCGTAGGCAATATTGCCTGCCGTGCCGCCGAATTTCTCCTTCATTCCATCTACCTGGAAACAGACATTCAGAACGTGTATCTTTTCTGGGAGGATATGTTCGGAGAAATATCCTGGAAAAACCATAATCCTATCGTATGCCAGTGACCCATAGACAACGATTTTCATATTCATGAACCTTTTATATTACCTCGAAATCACCATTAGCGATACAACGCAACCAGTCGTGTGCACTGGGTTCAGTTGATGCAAATGCGGACATTTATGAATCTTCAATAATTTAATCATGGCCGACAATGCACACGGCACAGCCAGGAATACCCGGTGAGAAAGATGAATGACCTCTGTGTCTGCAACAGATCAATTCGTGAAGGATGTTCTGCATAGGTTTCAGGCTTGAGTAGAGCCTGGACAAAGGGGGGAAGTTCACATGCCATAACGCGAGATATTATATCAGGTTTGGCACCTTATGTCATCGAGAGCAGCTTCAATCAGGTGTTGCATCACTTCGTATCCCCGGCGCTAAGCTCGTCCAACCAGTCCATTGATTTCAGTTGTTTTTCAAGTACGAATTT
>CAYLRS010000183.1:0-4224 GCA_964385895.1 uncultured Dehalococcoidales bacterium | reverse complement strand
TTTTCATTCCCGGTGACCGTGTATTTATCCAGTGATGACGTACCGCTGAAATCCGCGATAAAATTCGGGGGCTTGCTTTCGGGCTGTGATGAGGGGCCGTGCACGATGAAGTTTACCGGCGGCCTGATTTCGTTGTTTGTTGGATCGCTGGTAGGAGTGTCGGGTATCGTATAATTTTCCGTAGGCGCACCCACGGCTGCGGCGCCTGAAGTGGAGCCGATCACGGTTGCCAGCGCGGTGAAGATCAACGCAACGGCAAGAAGTGGCAGCGGGTTTCTCATTTTGGCGATAGTACCTCCACGGGTTTTAGCGGGCACCCGTTTGCCGATGAAAGGGCGGCCTGCATGGCATGCGCGTCGGCGAACCTGTTGCCGGGTGTGAAAAGGATACCCTGCGCCAGGCATTTTGCCGTCCGCTTCGATAAGCCCGCGGAGACAAGGTAGTCCGCGATAGTTGCGGCTTCGGCGTACGAGCGGGGCCAGTTGGATTTGATCAATCCGGAGCCAATCTCGTTTGGCTGTCTGAGCGTGAGGAGGTATATGCAGGTCTGTGCCAGTCCGCAAAGGTCGCTACGCTGGTCGCTTTCGCTGCCCATGAAAAGCTCGGGGATATCGAAACCCTTGTTGGCGATCTGCGTGAACGGGTCGTTGCTTTCTTTGTCTTTATTGTTATCATTGAGGTTTTTCGCCGTGCCGAAATCGATCAGCCTGACCGTGCCATCGCTGCACAGCATGATGTTCTTGGGGTTGATATCCCTGTGAATTATGCCTGCAGTATGTATATATGAAAGGGCATCCAGCAACTGGCAGGCCCAGGCGATGACCTTTTGCTCTTCAGCAGCCGATCTCGGAGAAGAGGCTATCATGGTCTCGCCGCTGACGTACTCCTGGACCAGGTGGAATTCACCGTTATAATAAAAATCTTCGATATATTTGACTATGTTGGGATGGCTCAACCTCTTAAGGTAACCGGCTTCCAGCATGAGCTTGTCCAGGTAAACGTTATCCATGGTCGTGCCCCTGCGGGGTGTCTTGATGATGCATGGTTTGCCGGTTTTGCGTTCGGTAGCCAGCCAGATAGTGGCCATACCTCCCTGCTTGTGAGGTTGCGATTTTACCTCGTAGCGCCCATTTAACAGGTAGGTGCTTTCAATCACGGAGGCAGACGGTGGATTCGCCTTTCCGCGGCCGGGGTGTGATCTGCCGGTTTTGCGGTGCCGCGCATACTGGACCATGGCGACGGTTAGCGGTATGGCAGTGCAGATCCCCACTATTATTACGATAAGAGTATTGGTATCCTGCATTATACTGTCCTTATGCTGGTCCTGGCAGTGATTATGGCCTGCCAGGATGGAAGATTGTCCGGTTTCACTATAATTGCCGATATGTTATCAGGCCCGCCAGCAAGGTTGGCCTGTGCGGTCAGATCGGCACAGGCCTGGTTGGGATGGAGCGAGTTTAAAACAGTCTCAGTAATCTTTTCCGGGGGCAGCACGCTGCAGAGCCCGTCCGAGCATAGGAGGATGTTGTCGCCGGCGTATAGCTTTACCTGGAGCAGGTCCGGTACGGCATCCGTGGCATACCCGAGAACGCGTGTTATCTCGTTTCTGCGCGGATGATTTCTTGCCTGTTCGGGTGTGATGATTCCCGCGTCTATCAGCTCCTGGACGACGGAATGGTCTTTAGTAATCCGGATTATTTCCCTGGTGTTGATGATACAGCACCTGGAATCGCCTATGTGGGCTACGTACATGTCCTGGCCGATCACGAGAGCGGCGGTGAGGGTCGTGCCCATCCCCTGCAGTTCCCTGTCCCTGGCGGCGTCCAGGACGGCGCTGTTGGCCTTATTAAAGGCGCCAGCAATGATAGAGAGGGGTGGAGCAGGGGATTGTGCCAGGAGGCTGGAAATGCAACCTGCGTGGAAGGTCCTTATGGCGAGGTCGCTGGCGATTTCCCCGGCGTTGTGGCCGCCCATGCCGTCGGCGACGGCGAAGAGCCCGGCGGACATCGTGCCCAGGTGCGTTTTAAGGTCGAAGGCGGTGCAGAGGATGCTATCCTCGTTTAGTTTACGCAACAGCCCTGTGTCCCAGCTATAACCCGTTTCCAATCGTTTCTCCTGCTTTTACAATAGTTTGAATGTCAGGGTCAGCTCCGCCTGTCCGGACAGCTCGATTTTATCACCGTCCTTGAGCGGCTGCCTGCCTTTATTATATATATCGGTATTGTTTAGCCTTGTATGGTTGGTACTGCCCTTGCCGTCGCGGCCGTAGTCCTGCACGTAATAGGCAGCGTTGTCAAAAGTAATCAAAACATGCTGCCGGGAAATGCTCATCAGCAGGTCATGGGGCAGTGTGCTGTCAAAATCGCTGCGTTCTATAAAAGTCGGCGTGCCCGTGAGGACGATTTCAAAACCTCCTGGCATCAATACCTTTGCTTTCGGCGCAGGCGGCGGCGTGGCAGGATCATGTTTGTCTGACCCTTTTTCTGCCTTGCCCTCCTTTACTTCGACGAAATACTTCCCGCAGGTATAACAGAAGAAAGCGCCTGCGTTATTTACAGCCTGGCACCTGGGGCAGGTGATCATGTTTTCATCCATGGTATTCTAAAAAGATTAATTAATTATTAATGATGTTGCTTGACAGCTATCTGACGAATACCTAATATAAATCTGATAAATTTATAGTTCTGCGACGATTTTTCTTGCTATATTATACTGCAATACGAACCCTGGAGACTGGAGGTAAACCTTGGCTTTCCTCATCGTGAAAAAAGGCGATGCGGAGGACATCGGCAAGGTATTTATCCTGAATAAGCCTGATCTTGTAGTCGGCCGACGCACCGCGCAGTATATACCGGACATTGAGTTGAACGATGAGGTGGTTTCCAGGCGGCACGTCGAAATCCTGCTTAAGGGCGATAGGTATTTTGTAAGGGATCTCAGCAGCACCAATGGAACTATGCTGGATGATGACAGGATACTGCCCGGCAATCTATATGAGCTCAAACATAACAGCAAGATCGGCCTGGGTGTGGAGGGTGGTTCGGCGCATATAATGATGGTATTCAAGGAATCCGAAAGCACGAATATAATCAAAGAAGCCCCGGGCATTAAGCATGGTAAAAAATCTTCTGTAGCATGGTTGAAGATTGATGAGGGCAAAAAAGAGGTCTGGGTGGATAAGAAGCAGGAGAAGTTATCTAAAAAGGAATATGATCTTATACTTTTCCTTTACGGAAATGCCGGGAACGTATGTTCGCGCGACGAGATAATTGAAGCAGTGTGGCCAGAATCAAAAGACCCGGGTGCCATTTCAGATGCCACAATAGACCAGCTAATTCACAGGCTGCGTGAAAAAGTGGAACCTGAACCCGCCAAACCCTCGAGGATCATCAGCAAAAAAGCGTTTGGGTATATGCTGGTGTGAAATGAGTATATAGAGCTTCTGGGTGGTTTGGCGTATTATCGTATAATTAGTTCATATTATGTCAGTAGTTAATAAATTGATCCTGCCCGCAATTCTTATAGTTTCTTTGTTCTTTGCGTGTATCCCTGCTACCCCATTATCTGAAAATGAGCCTGTAAACACACCTGCGCTAAAGAATGAGTCGGCCAGTCCAAACTTATCACCTTCAACCGGCCCGACCAGCAATGAAAAAGTAGTAGCCACAGTGACCAACGTGATTGATGGCGACACTATAGAAGTCAGTATTCAAGGGTCACTTTATAAATTGCGCTATATCGGTATCGATTCACCGGAACTGAATAGCGTCGGCACTAATATGAAGAATATAGCGTTGAATGCAGCTAATAAGGATCGTGAACTTGTAAGTGGTAAGATTGTTGAACTCGAAAAAGACGTATCCGAAATGGATAAGTACGGAAGACTCTTACGATATGTATATGTAAGCGGGATATTTGTTAATGCCGAGCTGGCTAGACTCGGTTATGCGACCTGTTTCCCTTATCCTCCCGATTTGAAATATCAAGATTTGCTTGCAGCTATGCAAGCTGAAGCAAAAACTGCAAAACGCGGAATTTGGGGCACCGGTGGCTATTCTCAAGAAATCAAGTCAACGGAAAAGGGTTTATATGTGGGAAGCAAAAAAAGCGATAAATACCACTATCCAATGTGTTTCTGGGCACGACAGATTAATCCCGAAAATGAGGCATGGTTTGCTTCAAAGGAAGATGCGCAATCCAGGGGTTATGTGCCCTGTAGAGTTT
>CAYLRS010000182.1:0-4235 GCA_964385895.1 uncultured Dehalococcoidales bacterium | reverse complement strand
AAGCATGGCAGCTATACTATAATAAAGAACGTCCTCATGGGGGACTTGGCAATATGGCGCCGCTGGTGTTCGCAGTGGCAAGAAGGGCAGCTACTTGAAAACCCGCGAAACTAACATTGTGGGTTGTACAGAAAAGGGGGCAAGTCCAAATTTCTGCCGGTATTCCTAACCTCATCTGTCCAGTTACAGGGGTTCAGTCCAACATATTTAATAAACATATTTAATAAATTTGACAGTGATGACATGTTGAGTTAAATTATATCTTCGTTTACCTGATAAAACACACCGTATATAATACTTAGGTTTGCGCAGATTGTTTTTAGTTGATGGAGGTTAGCAGTAATGAATAAATTAGCCGCCTTAGTATCAATTATTTGCGCCATTGCAGTGGCATTTATATCAGTTTTGCTTTGTATAACATCACCGGCAGTAGCCACACAGGCCTATCATAAAGATGGGCATGATTTGCCCGTCCTTCAAGATACGGCTCAACAAGAAAAGATAGAGTTGACCTGTCAATATCCAGTGTTAAGTAGCTATGCAGGGCTTAACTATGCTTTTGATATCAACCTGAATTACACTGGCGGCAAAGACTCAAAGATATTTGATTTGAAAGCCACGGTACCTGAAGGTTTTAATTACACCATTTCCCCGGGATATGGTGATGGCAAAGAGATAGCCGCCATTCGCCTTGATCCTAATAAGGGATACCCGGAGACGGTCAAACTCACAGTCAGGCCGTATGTGTGGAAAGTTCCATTGCCGGGAGAATACCCGATCACCATGGAGGCAAGCTCCGGGGACATTAAATCAACTATTAACCTTAAGGCCATTGTAACCGCCAATTACGATATGAAAATAACAACCCCTGATGGACGGCTTAATACTGAAGCAACAGCCGGGCAAGACAACAATTTCATAATCGTTATCAACAATACTGGCTCCGCCGATCTGGAAAAGATTTCAGTTGAGTCTAAGGCAAGTAACAGACCCAGTGGCTGGACGATCAGTTTTAAGCCTGAAAAGATAGACTCACTTAAAGCGGGGGATTCCAAAGAGGTGCTGGTTACCATGAGGCCATCTGACAAGACTATAGCCGGCGACTACCAGATGACTATCGAAGCTGAACCGGAATCAAAGTATGCATACGGTAATCTGCAGTTAAGAGTGACCGCACTCACACCTACCATATGGGGATGGGTTGGGGTCGGGATTGTCGTTCTGGTGATCGTTGCACTGGTAATCATGTTTATCCGTTTTGGTCGCCGTTAGTATCTGTTATGAAGAATAATTTCGTCATTGAAACTCAGAACTTGACCAAGGCCTACGGCAAATTTATCGCTGTAGATAATCTAAGCTTGCAGATATCTGCAGGTGAGGTCTTTGGCTTATTGGGGCCCAACGGTGCCGGGAAGACAACTACTATTTTGATGGCAATAGGTCTTTCAGAGCCAACATCTGGTCTGGTCAGGGTAATCGGCTATGACCCGGCCAGGGAGCCAATCAAAGTTAAGAAGGTCGTGGGTTATATGCCCGAAAAAATCGGGTTCTATGACGACCTGACAGCCAGGGAAAACCTGGAATACACAGGGAGATTAAACAAGCTGGGAAGTCAGGAGATCACAACTAAAATAAATGAAGTTCTCGAATCTGTAGGTTTGCAGGATGTACCGAACCAGCTGGTGGGCAAGTTTTCACACGGTATGAAGCAGCGCTTGGGCATTGCAGATGTAATGATAAAGAAACCGAAAATAGCTATATTTGATGAGCCTACATCAGGTATAGATCCCGAGGGCACTGACCAGGTTTTAAATCTGATAAAAGATATGGCAAGCCAGAACATTACGGTTTTAATATCTTCTCATCAACTGCACCAGATACAGAAGATTTGCACACGGGTTGGCATATTTTCAAAGGGCAGATTGGTTGCCAGCGGCTCTGTAGATAAACTGGGCAGGGAGACTCTCCGAAAAGGGAAATTCAATATTATCCTGCCCATAGCTCAACTGACAGGAAAATTGCGCGACGAGATATCAAAAATACATGGCATAATGAACATAGAAACTAAAGAAAACTCCACGGTGATCACTGCTGAAGACAACATCAGCAAACAACTGGAAGAAGCTGTGCTAAGCTGTACCGGATTAAAAGTCCAGATGAGGGTCGAGGAATTTGAACTGGAAGATATATACATGCAGTATTTCAAAGAGCTATAACTATGTCGGGCTTAATCGAAGTATTCTGGAAAGAACTGGCAGACAACTTTAATAGTAAACGGTTCATCATATTATTTTTATTGATATATCTTGCTGGCATTGCCACCATATACATAGCCGCGCAAAATATCAGGTCAAGTGTGGATGATTCCACCAAATACATATTTCTTAATCTCTTTATTGCATCCGGCAACAATATACCATTTTCCTTCCCACTGTTCCTTTCAATCTTCATTCCTATTGTTGGTATTGCCCTGGGCTTTGATGCGGTAAATAGCGAGCGGGTAAGCGGTAATCTCAGCCGTTTACTATCACAACCTTTATATCGCGATGATGTGATCAATGGCAAATTCTTAGCCGGTATAGTAATGATGGCGATATTAATATTCAGTATTGTTACACTGGTAGCAGGGCTAGGCCTGCGTATGATAGGTGTTCCTCCACAAGCAGAAGAAGTGCTTAGATTATTTGTATTCATCTTAATCAGTATACTTTACGGCGCTTTCTGGATGTCGCTGGCTATTTTATTTTCGGTATTATTTAGAAAGACAGCAACATCAGCTTTAGCTTCAATCGCTATCTGGCTATTCCTTTTTCTTTTCATGTCTTTGATAGCTGGCTTGGTAGCCAGTACGGTCATTCCTATCACGCAGAATTCTACTGTTGAAGAGGTATCTCAATTCGATACCTTATACAGGATGTTGAGCAGGATCTCTCCGAGCACCCTGTACGGTGAAAGTGTACAGGCTATCTTGCTTCCTGAGTTGGGAAATACTAGCCCTACCATGATGATGATTGGCATGTATGCTGGCCTGAGACCTACCCCATTACCACTTAGCCAGAGCCTTCTGATTATATGGCCCCAATTAATTGGGCTGCTGGCGCTAACGGCCATTTGTTTTTCAATCGCATATATTAAATTTTTACGCGAAGAAATTAGATCAACCTGATAGATTTGTTTATTGCGTTCGCAAGGTTTACCAATCAGGTCCGCATGTTTGTCTTTATTTCCGTCATATCCCTTAAAGTTTTTATACGCCGTGGCAGGAGGTGAATATGATACTTGAGATGTTGACCGTCGGCTTTGTGGCGACCAACTGCTATATTGTTGGTTCAGAAAAAACCAGGCGGGGCATGGTAATAGATCCGGGTGCAGAGTCAAAATTGATATTGAAGACCATCGATAATCTGGGATTATCGATTTCGCTCATTATGATAACCCATTCTCATTTCGATCACATTGGGGCTGTTAATGCTGTAAAAGATGCCACAGGAGCTAAATTTGTTGTTGGTGCAGGTTCGACCAAGAGTTCGCCCGGAGCATTTGTAAAGCTTATGGCTGCCATGACAGGTGGTTCATCCAAGGTACCTGAGCCCGATATTATGCTTAAAGACGGAGATAAAATCGATATAGATGATTTGCATTTTGAAGTGCTCTTTACCCCCGGCCACAGCCCGGATGAAATCTGCCTTTACGGCCACGGCATACTCTTCAGCGGTGACACCCTTTTTAATGCGGGTATCGGGAGGACGGATTTTCCCGGGTGCAGCGAAGAGCAACTTTTCCATAGCATTAAAAATAAATTATATACGCTTCCGGATAATACAGTGGTTTATCCCGGGCACGGTCCACAGACCACAATCGGGGATGAGAAAAGAGGCAATCCCTTTGTCAGGTGATTGCCCCTTTCTTTTTCAGAAGTTGCTGTAAATTAGACGAAGATCGGGCAGAGAACCAGCGTGATGGTGGCCAAGAGCTTTACCAGCACGTGAAGTGATGGACCGGCAGTATCCTTGAAAGGATCACCGACGGTATCTCCAACAACAGCAGCCTTGTGAGCTTCAGACCCTTTACCGAGGATGTTGCCTTTATCATCTTTGAGTTGATCGTCTTCAATCATCTTCTTGGCATTATCCCAGGCGCCGCCGCCGTTGTTCATGAATGAAGCGAGCATTATGCCTCCAATAGTGCCAACCATCAGCAGCGCAGCCACTACCTGGGCAGCATCATAGCTCTTT
>CAYLRS010000181.1:1310-4249 GCA_964385895.1 uncultured Dehalococcoidales bacterium | reverse complement strand
ACCGGTGATCTCCGCCTTGAGAGGGCGGCGTCCTAAACCCCTAGACGAATGCGCCCCGATTCAACAATCAGATTGTAGATTTACTTCAACTGTGGAGCCTCTACTTATCCAGCGCCAGCTATTATATCAATAGCATTGTGCAAACGACAACACGTACGTTGTGACTGTTATATTGATAATTAGCGACATCTTTGTCTGAATGCTTCATACATTACTAATGCAGCAGCAATTGAAGCATTAAGTGATGTAATTCTCCCTCGCATCGGGATAGATACTAAATAATCACACCTTTTTTTAACTAAATCCGCCAGTCCCTTGCCCTCACTACCGATGACAATCGCTGTCGGCAGATGGAAATCCACCTTGCTATAATCAATCTCACCGGCAGGATCAATACCGATAACCCAGGTATTGCTTTTCTTCAGGGTTTCTATTGCCTGTGAAATGTTTGATACCTTTGCTACCGGCACATATTCCACTGCGCCAGCCGATGCTTTAGCTACAGCGGCGGTAAGCCCCACCGCCCTCCTCGAGCGAATAACTACACCGTGAACACCGCTCGCCTCAGCAGTCCTGATAATTGCCCCAAGATTATGCGGGTCTTCAATACCGTCAAGGATGCAATAGAGAGGCAGTTCGTTTCTTTCTTTAGAGATAGTGATCAAATCTTCCAGTGCGATATATTCTCTGGCTGCAACATAAGCAATAACTCCTTGATGAGCACGAGTTATACTCAACCTATCGATAATATTTTTTGTTACATACTCTATGGGTATCCCTCTAGATCGAGAAAGATATAATATTTCGGCAACAGTTGAATGCTTTCCGCTATCACGGGCAAGCAATATTTTGTTCAGGGTACGCCCTGATTTTAGCGCCTCAATTACAGGATTCCTGCCCTCAATAATATCCGCCATTATTTACCTTAGTGTAACTAAATATCGATTTTATATCGACTCAGGGATAAATAGCCAGGCATCCTATGAGTAATTTGTGCAGAATGATTATAGTTGGCTGGGGATCCAGGATTCGAACCTGGCCTCACGGATCCAGAGTCCGCTGTCCTACCGCTAGACTAATCCCCAGTGGCTTCGGATTATAGCACGTCAGTTTGATCCCTATCAACCAAACACCCCCATCGTTATTCGATTGCACCGGCCGCCCTGGCAAACTAATGACTAATATTGACAAAGGCTGCTAAAATTGGTTATACCGTAACCTGAATAAAAAGAATTGGCTGCTTGGCTGGAGATTCAATTAATATGAAAAAGACGTGGAAACCTATCATGGCAGGTATCCTTGACATCGCTTCGGGAATCATCGTCATGTTTATCAGCATTTATTTGCTGATTTTGAGCCAACTTTTTTTATTGATCCATAAAAATTTAAATATTGACACTACAGTAATAAACATTGACCAGATCAAGTGGTACATAGAGAAATACGAGATATTTCCTATTATCTTCGTATTGCTCGGTATTGTTCCTATAATCGGTGGTGTCTACGCATTGCAAAGGAGGATCTGGAGCTTTGCACTAACAGGGGCAATATTTTCCATGTTGTTTCCTTTCTTTGGACTTCCCTCCTTGATAATCACGTGGAGAGCTAAAAACGAATTCAGCTAATTAGTCCCGCGATTTAGAAATAAAATTGACCAGCTTTCAAAATCTCCAAACCAAGTTAGGTATCCACTTAAAAGATGAAACCCTGCTGAAACAGGCTTTTACACATCCCTCGTATAAAAACGAAAATCCCGAATTCGAATTACCGGACAACGAGCGGATGGAATTCCTCGGCGACGCTTTGCTTAATATGGTAGTCGCTGAAAGACTATATCATGAATTCACTGAACTATCAGAAGGCAAGCTCACCGACATCAGGGTTTCACTCGTGCGGCAGGAAAAACTTGCCGAAAAGGCCGCCGTTTTTAATCTCGGCGACTATCTTCTGCTAGGTAAAGGCGAAGACCTGTCCGGCGGAAGGAAAAAACGCAACAACCTGGCCGATACCTTCGAAGCGTTGGTTGCAGCCATCTTCCTCGACCAGGGTATCGACAGTGCCAGGAACTTTGTGTGCCAGAATCTTGAGGCGGATATTCGGGCCATCAAAGCCGGGCAAATAATTCCGAATTTCAAAGCGCTGCTGCAAGAATTTACGCAGGAAGAATTCAAAGCGCTGCCCGAATATGAGGTCGTTGAATCCACGGGACCGGACCACGACAAGGTGTTCCTGGTTACGGTCTCGCTGGGAGAACTCGTCCTGGCAGTGGGTTCCGGGAAGACTAAAAAGGCAGCCGAAGCGGAGGCTGCCCGTATAGCCTGCGAAAAGTTGCGCAGCGACTGCTGAAGACCTGCTCTATCGGGCGTATTGAAGCACAAGAATCTCCATCTCCGATGGTAAACTTTCTTTCTTGATCTCAACTTCGCTGGAGTCCAGCCTTTTAGCGTTTTTCTTACCCTTGATAAAATCGTCAGCGCTGTATTGAAGAAATGCGCATCGATCTGTCTTATAATGCATCGGGATGGCGATCTTCGGTTTCAGGTCTTCGCACACCATGCTTGCAGCAGCGATATCCAGCGTAAAAATACCGCCGATTGGAACAAACAGGACATCCACCTCGCCGATTTCCCTCTTCTGTTCTATAGTAAGCCCGTGCCCGAGGTCGCCAAGATGACACATCCTTATCCCATCCACGTTTAAACAATAGACTATATTATTTCCCCGCTCCCTGCCACCTGAATCGTCATGCCAGGCACTGACGCCTTTGATACCGACACCTTTTATGCTTTTCAGACCGCTTTCCTTAATGGCCTCGAATTTTCCGGGGATCAAAGCTGTATGATTGTGGTCGAAATGGCCATGGCTTATTGTAACTATATCTGCACTCTCTTTTACCGGCGGGTAACTAAGATGGCTCTCGGATTTGAAAGGATCCATAA
>CAYLRS010000181.1:0-1300 GCA_964385895.1 uncultured Dehalococcoidales bacterium | reverse complement strand
CATTATCCGCAGTAATTACGAAACATGAATGTCCCAGCCATCTGATCTTCATTTGCTGATCCCCTGCTGCTCATTGTAATTCGTTGCGAAATTCACCAGGGTTCGCACACCAAACCCGGTGGCGCCCTTAACTAAAATGCCTTTGATCTTATCGGACATGAAGGGTCCGGCAATATCCATATGCACCCACGGGACTTCTCCCACAAACTCTTGTAAAAACAAAGCCGCCGTTATAGCACCGCCGTATCTGCCCCCTGAGTTCTTTATATCTGCTATCTCGCTCTTATTCAGCTCCTTATATTCCTCGGCCAGAGGCAATTGCCAGAGGTGTTCCCCGGCCCGGCCTCCTGCTTCGATCAATTTTTCCACCAGTTGCTGGTTGTTGGAAAATACGCCTGCCCAGAGATCACCCAGCGCTACGTGACAAGCTCCGGTCAGAGTAGCCAGATCAATAATGGGAGATAGCCCTGCTTTCACCGCGTAGGAAAGCGCATCCGCGAGGATCAAGCGTCCTTCGGCGTCAGTATTGACCACCTCAATCGTCTTGCCATTAGATGCCTTTATTACATCACCGGGTTTGAGCGCCCTGCCTCCAGGGAGATTTTCCGTGGCGGGTACGATAGCGGTCACATTGACTTTCATTTTCAACCCCGCTATAGCACTTATGGCTGCGATTACTGCTGCTCCTCCGGACATGTCACCCTTCATATCTGACATAAATTCCTGCGACTTAAGCGAGATACCGCCAGAATCGAACGTAAGACCTTTGCCGATAAAGCCGACAGTGCTGGAAGACGAAGTATCGCCCTTATAGCTAAGCACGATGAACTTAGGAGGCTGATGTGTGCCCTGGGCAACTCCGAGGACTGCTCCCATACCCTCCTTCTCCATCTGCTCACGCTCCATAACAGTTATCTCCAGCCCATGATCGCTAGCAATTTCGCTTGCAACCCGGGCCATGTCACCCGGTGTCATGTGGTTGGCCGGTTCGTTAACCATATTGCGCGCAAGCACTGTGGACTCAGCGAGTATCTTCCCTTTTTGCACACCACGCCTTATGCTATCCAGCTTCGCCTCATCCCTCTCCAGTACTATTAACTTCTCAATCTCGTGGTTTTCATCGTTCTTGGTGATATGCTTGATGAAGCGGTAAGAACCAAGCAAACAGCCCTCGACTATTGCCTGCGCCGATTCCGCCGGTTCTATGCCCCCTTCTCCCGCACCGTGTAAGATGGATGCAGCGGTTTTACAGCTATGCTTCTTCAGCACCCGGATCACCTCGCCCATCAAATTGCGCACC
>CAYLRS010000180.1:0-4312 GCA_964385895.1 uncultured Dehalococcoidales bacterium | reverse complement strand
TTAAGAATCATTTTGACATGTTTATGGAAAAGTGAATAATATGATGGGAAAAATGAAATGAGGGGGTCTGCGAGTAGATGGCGAGAATGTCTTTCTCATTAAGTACGGTAGCCAAGGCTGTCCTGGCTATCATAGCTGGTGTCCTTGTTATTTGGCAGCCCGGTATTGCTCTGTGGATTCTTGGCATATTCCTCATCGTATGGGGTATTTTGACATTGATAGATCGCCGTTAGTTAAGGATCATTAAATTCGCGCGTTACAAATTTTGGCATAAGGAGGCATCATGTTCATAGTATGGGGGGTAATATCCATTATAATCGGTATTATCATTTTGATTTTCCCGAGGATACTCAATTATCTTGTGGCCATCTGGTTCATCCTTACTGGAATTGGCTTACTTATAAGTGCTTCTTGCATGCCCAAGATTCCTGGTCTCCCTTTTTAGCAGAAAAATAGGTTACCCGAAAAAGAAGGCTCATAGCAACCTGATATCTCCATGTGGCCCATGGATTAAAATCCATGTACTATTGTGGTACTTGTGGTTTCAGCTACGACGACTGGGTTGGCGTGTTTTTCCCGAAGGGACTACCGCGCAAAGACTGGCTCAGCTACTATGCCAGAGAATTTAACGCCCTCGAGCTGAACTCTACTTATTATGCCCTTCCACGCCCCTCGGTTCTGGAATCAATGGCTAAAAAGACTGGCGAGGGCTTCCTCTTCACGGTCAAGGCAAATCAGGAGATGACACACGTCCGGAATCAGGGGTCCGGCGTATTTAAAGCATTTATAGGAATACTGCAGCCTTTGATCGACGCAAACAAGCTTGGCTGTATCTTGGCGCAATTCCCTTATAGCTTTGGATTCAATATTGAGAACCATAATTACCTTAAACAATTGCACGAATGGATGGAAGGTCTGCCGCTGGTAATAGAGTTCCGCAATGCGGCATGGCTCAACCAGAAGATCATGGAATGGCTGAAGAGCAATAACATAGGTTTTTGCTGCGTGGATGAACCACATCTGCCAAAACTGATTCCCCCGGTGGCGGTGGTAACCAGCGATATTGCATATCTGCGTTTCCACGGCCGTAACGCGGCAAAGTGGTGGCAGCATGAGCAGGCCTGGCAACGGTATGATTATACATACAAGCGTGAAGAACTTGAGGAATGGATTCCGAAGATCAGCAAAATGAGTCAGGAAGCCAAAAACACCTTTATCTTTGCCAATAATCACTGGCAGGGGCAGGCGGTTGATACCATAAGGCAGGTTCGCTCCATGCTTGACCAGCTTGTGTTGTGATCTCGCATAAGCTAGAATAAATCTCTACAATACATACCTTGAGGATCCATCGATGGCTGATGCTGTTGAGTTGTTGGAACGTTTAAAGGTTGAATGCAAGCGGATTGAATACCAATTGGAACAGCTTAGAATCGAGGAAAAGCAGGCAGACGAACAACGGGAAGGGAGTCCTTTTGGTAAAAGAGAAGAAGGCGCTACCGAGGCGTTCGAATGGGAGAAGCGGATTGCCATTGAAAAAAAGCTTTTCAGCACGCTTGCCGAAATTAAGCACGCTATAGAGAAATACGAATCCGGTACCTACGGAATATGCGATATGTGTAAAATCCCAATCGAGCCAGCAAGACTGGAAGCGTTGCCCCAGGCTAACCTATGTCTGAAATGTAAATCGCGCCAGATGAAAAATGCCAGGGTTGCTTAAGCGCCTGACCTGGCGGCATGGGGTAGCCTTCATTGCCATCGCAGCCGCTATTGTAACCCTGGACCAGGTCAGCAAAGAATGGATACGCTCGCACATTGCTATTGGTGATTCTTTGCCTGAAGTCGGTCCCCTGACCATCGTTAACGTTCAGAATTCCGGTTCGGCATTCGGCCTGTTCACCAACCAGGCTTTCCTGCTGAGCATAGTAGCCATCGCGGGACTAGTGATGGTTCTAATTTTCTTCCACTATCTTGCAGAGCTGGGTTTCGCGGGCGGAGTTGCGCTCAGCCTTGTCTTTGGTGGTGCCCTGGGCAACCTGATAGACCGCCTCAGATTCGGCTATGTCACAGACTTCATTTACGTAAGGCTGTGGGATGAAGTTTATTGGCCTGCTTTCAATGTCGCAGATTCTGCCATAACAATCGGCGCTCTGGCGCTGGCGGTCATTGCCCTGGTAAAGTTCAAAAAGGAAGATGAGCCAAGGTCACGACATGGAGACAAGGGTATTCCAGGTAGTTGAGGCAGGAGTTCGCCTGGACAAATTCCTGGTTGAAAAATGTCCTGATCTATCACGTTCCCACATTCAGGGGCTCATACGAGAAGCTCACGTGCTTGTCAATGACCATAGAGTGCGTCCAGCTTTAAAGCTCCGGCAGGGTGATAACATAACGGTGACGATATCTGCTCACCAAGCTGCTATCCTGTTACCTGAAGATATACCCATCCAAATCATCTACGAGGATGCCGACATAATTATCATTAATAAGCCGGCGGGTTTGATTATATACCCAGCGCCGGGGCATGCCAGCCATACACTCGTCAATGCGCTGCTTAGGAAATTCCCCGACCTTGAAACTTTCGGTAGTTCCCTGCGGCCGGGTATCGTCCACAGACTGGATAAGGATACATCCGGGCTGATGGTCATAGCCAGGAATGAGGGGGCACGCCAGTACCTGGTGGAGCAGTTTAAAACACGCTCAATTAAAAAGGGCTACTTAGTTTTGGTCAGAGGAAAACTTGCTCCAGAGAATGGTGCTATAGATGCTCCCATAGGCAGGAATCCTGCCAACCGCAAGCGCATGGCCGTTGTTTCAGGTGGGAGGGAGGCTAAGACAAGCTATAAGGTACGCCAGTACTTTGATGGTTATACGCTCTTAGAGGCCTGGATCGAGACTGGCAGGACACACCAGATAAGGGTGCATTTCGCTGCCATTGGGCATCCGGTCATCGGTGATAGCATATACGGTGTGAAGTCATCGCTGCTGAGAAGGCAATTCCTGCATGCTTTTTATCTTGAGTTAAGGCTCATGCGAGGCGGCCAACTTCATAGTTTCACCTGTGATTTGCCAGCCGACTTAAAAAATGTACTTCGGGGTTTAAGTATGGCAGGAGAGAAATATAAGTAAGCTGTTGCCAATTGTAATGCCGATATGATAAATTTAAACCAAAAGCGAGGTTTTGGAAATGAGACCAGCGGATAAGTTCGGTCAGATGAAAAAAGAACCAATGGGCGGTCAGAACGAACTTTATAACCAGATCGCCAATACGCCGGGGACACCGGAGGATATTGCCAGCTTCGAGGCGGATGCAGCCATCAAGCGCAACGAATTGCTGTACAACATCCGCAACCAGATGGAAGAGACCCAGGGTATGGTAAAACAGGAAGAGCAAAGGCTTGAGCGCCTCCGGCAGCACCTGCGGGAATTAGAGGAGATATATAGGACGCTGACCAAGGGCAAGGGCAAAGAAAAATAGCCAGGTTTTCTGGTCTGGTTTGGATATCTATCAAAGTGGGATATTCAGGTTTGGGCACCTATCAGATAGCCTGTCCGGAATTCTATTAAAACCCCGGCATATATTGAGAGGTGGCAGCGTTGAAGGACAATCGTAAAGAGTACGCCCTGGAGTATGCCGGATTCTGGATCAGGCTGGCGGCAACTCTGATCGATTTATCTGTATTGATAGTAGGATTATATATATTGTATTGTGTGATATCACAGTCATTTTTCTGGATATTTCCAGATATACCTCGCGTGCTCAAATCGTTTAATGAGATAGCCCGCGGCGCTCCGTTTTCCGGTGGTATCATCGGGTTTATTGTGTTTATTTTACTCATGTTCTTGATAAGCAGTACGGTTTATTTTGTGTCCTCCTGGGCAACCGCGGGACAGACGCTGGGAAAATTAAGCCTGGGCATAAAGGTCATACGGAGCGATAGCTCTCCTGTCGACCTGAGATTTGCATTCATCCGCTTCCTGGGGAGCATGCTTTGCGTAGCTATGCTGGGTATAGGATTTATTTTGATCGCCTTTGACGGCCACAAACAGGGTTTGCATGACAGGATTGCCGATACTTACGTTGTGAAACTGCCTGTGAAACAGGTGGTTTACAACCAGTCACTTGCCCGGGGTGGAGTAGGCTGAAATGCCATCTCAGGTAAGGGTCCGTTTCGCCCCCAGTCCCACGGGCTATCCTCATGTTGGCAATGTCCGCACAGCTCTATTCAACTGGCTTTTCGCACGGCATTGTGACGGGGTGTTCATCCTGCGCATAGAAGATACGGACGTTGCCCGCAAAGTTGAAGGGGCCGTCGAG
>CAYLRS010000179.1:0-4320 GCA_964385895.1 uncultured Dehalococcoidales bacterium | reverse complement strand
CGGGCAATGTAAATTGCCTTAATTTTATTTACGAGAGGTTGCTGAATTGGCAAAGAAACACCGCAAAGAGAAAGCTGAAAGAACCCCCACCAGGCACCAGATCTCCAAGTGGGAGAGGCAGCGCAGACTATCCAGTATAATAATAATAGTCAGCGCCGTTTTCCTTGTAATTGTTTTTGGATTGGTCGGATACGGCTATTACAGCGAACAGGTGATGCCCTACCAGAAAACTGTTATCAAGGTTAATGACGCCTCTTTCGACATGGACTATTACATCAAGATGCTTGACCTATATAGCAAGGGACAGACAAGCGACATGCTCAAGTATTTGGTTGACATAGCTGCCAATGCCATACAACAGGGCGAGATAATCAGGGAAAAAGCCTCTGAACTGGATGTCTCTGTAACTGACGATGAAGTAACTAAGGAAATCGAGCAAGCGAAACTGCCGAAAAGCAATGTGACAACCGATATGATAAAAACCGGCCTGCTGACAAAGAAAATTATTGAGCAGCATTGTCTGCCCAAGCAACCATCCGGCGTAGAACAGGTTGAGATCCAGGCTATGTTCCTTGAGAACAAGTTCATGGCGGATGAGCGCAGGCAGAGGTTGCTTCTGGGCGATAACTTCACGAATATGGCTGGTTTGCTATCCCTGGACAGTGTTACTCAATCAAAAAAAGGTTACCTGGGCTGGGTAGCGAAGGGTTATGAGGACCTCGCGCTGGGGAGCCTCAAGGACTCGGCGCTCAAGGATACGATTTTCAAGCTGGAACCCAAGGTGATCAGTGACCCCATCTATGATTCCAGTATGGATAAGCCTTTCGGCTACTGGGTGCTGGAAGTGATTGAAAAGGATGATACCAAGGGAGTACATGCAAGGGGAATCCTGCTTTCCACCAAGGACGAGGCTGAGGACGTCCGGGCCAGGATAGCGAAAGGCGAAAGCTTTGAAGCATTGGTCAAACAATACTCGCAGCACAGCAGCAAGGATAAAGGCGGCGACCTCGGCTGGATTGTGCCGGGCATGGAAAAAGGGATGCTTGATCGCATTGTCGCTGCACTGCAGCCAAATACTCTCAGTGAGGTAATACGTGACGAAAGCCTGAAAACCAGGGGCGGCTACTGGCTGATAGAAGTAATGAATAAGCAGATGGACAGACCTCTGGATGATAACATCAGACAGCAACTTACGGAGCAGTGTCTGAGCGAGTGGCTCAGCGGCCAGATGAAGAATGCTAAGACTGAAATTCTTTTAGATCAAAAACAAAAAGACTGGGCCGTTGAGCGCGTATTAAAGAACAGGAGCAAGTAAGGTTTTGTTTAAGAAACGGCCGATTAATATAGGTCTCATGGGCATCGGCACCATCGGAAGCGGTGTTGCCAGAGTGCTATTGAACAAGAAAAAGACGCTGGCACGCCAGGCGGGAAGCCCTATCGTGCTTAAAGCTGTCCTGGAACAAGACCCTTCCAGGCACGGCATACTTGATATCGACCCCGGAATATTCACCACCGACTATAAAAAGATCGTCCACGCTGATGATATAGATGTCGTGATCGAGCTTATAGGCGGCGAATATCCGGCCTACGATTATATAAAGGAAGCGCTGATCAACGGCAAGCACGTGGTGACTGCCAACAAGGAAGTCATGGCCAAGCACGGAGCGGAGCTGCTTTATGTTGCGAGGGAAAATCACACCGGCCTGCGCTTTGAAGCCAGCGTCGGCGGCGGGATACCTTTGATTTCGCCGTTCCAGCGTGACCTGGTCGCCAATGATATCCAGACCATTTATGCCATCCTCAACGGGACGACCAACTATATTCTTACCCGGATGGCACATGACAATCTCGATTTTAACAGTGCTCTTAAGCAGGCGCAGAAATTGGGCTATGCGGAAGCTAACCCGGCTAACGATATCGGCGGCCTGGATGCCGCTTATAAGCTGGCGATACTGGCTTCGCTCGCCTTTGACATGGATGTGAATTTTGATGAGATTTATTACGAGGGTATCTCACGGCTCAGGTCTCGCGATTTCCGCTATGCAAGTGAGCTCGGCTATGCAATCAAATTATTGGCTATAGCCAAGAGATCGGGGAGCCTGGTGGAGGCGAGGGTGCACCCGGTGCTCATACCTGCAGAATCCCTGCTGGCCAAAGTAGATGGCGTTTACAACGCCATCTATGTAATCGGTGACCTGATAGGCAACATGCTCTTCTATGGCCAGGGCGCAGGGCCTGCAGCTACATCCAGCGCGGTCATCGCCGACGTGATCAATATTGCGCAAAATATAAACACCAGGCGTGACAACGCGCCCAGGTTCATCCCCGAAAAAACCTCTGGCATAAAACCTATATATGATATCGAAACGCGTTATTATTTCCGCATGAATGTGCTGGACCATGCAGGCGTGCTCGCCCGTATTTCCAGCGCAATGGGGGATCAGGCTATTAGTATATCGTCGGTGATACAGAAGGAATCGGATCCTTCGAACAAGACTGCAGAGATAGTCATTATGACGCACCCGGCGAAGGAAAGCGCTGTACAAAAGGCCATTAAGGTAATCGATAAGCTCGGGGTTGTCAAAGAAATCAGTAACTTTATAAGAGTAGAGGCCTTTTAGCTATGATCAGAGGAGTATTACAGCGCTATAAGGAATACCTGCCCATTACTCCGGCCACACCGATGATCTCTCTGGGTGAGGGAGATACACCGCTGGTTAAATCGGTCAACCTGGCGAGGGAGCTCGGGATCGGCGAACTGTATTTCAAGCTGGAAGGGTGTAACCCTACTGGCTCTTTCAAGGACAGGGGAATGGTGGTTGCCATGGCTAAGGCTATTGAGGAGGGCAGCCAGCAGGCTATATGTGCCTCTACCGGAAACACCAGCGCTTCGGCGGCGGCCTATGGCGCCCGCTTTGGTTTGAAGGTAATAATTATTGTTCCCAAGGGGAAGATCGCTATGGGGAAGCTTGCCCAGGCTATTGCCTACGGTGCCGAAATCATCGCGATTGAAGGGAATTTCGACCAGGCTCTAAAGATAACCCGTACGTTAGCCGGGAAGAATCCTATCACTCTGGTCAACTCCGTCAATCCATACCGCATAGAAGGCCAGAAGACCGCTGCTTTCGAGATAATCGACGACCTGGGCTTGGTACCTGATTACCTTTTTATCCCTGTGGGCAATGCAGGCAATATTACCGCCTACTGGAAGGGCTTCAAGGAGTGGAAAAAAGTAGGAAAGGTGGATAAAACCCCGGTGATGATGGGCTTTCAGGCTGAGGGCGCTGCACCCATAGTGAAGAACATGATTATAGAAAGTCCGCAGACAATAGCCACAGCGATACGCATCGGCAACCCTGCCAGCTGGAAGGGCGCGGTAGCGGCCAGGGACGAGTCCGGCGGAATAATCGATTGCGTCACCGACGATGAAATCCTGGCGGCTTATAAGCTGATGGCAGGCAAGGAGGGCGTCTTTGGCGAGCCGGCTTCAGCGGCGCCACTGGCCGGGCTTGTGAAGTTGATCAAACAGGGTCAAAACTTCAAGGGAAAGAAAGTAGTCTGCATTGTGACAGGCAACGGGCTCAAGGATCCAGACATACCGACCAAATATGTAAAACCGTTCCCGGAATTGCCCGCCGACCTTGGTGCTATTGAGAAACACCTCGGCTTGAAATAACTCTTAAAATATATCCCGGAAGGAAGGTTGCAATGTTGAAGGTTGTTGAGGAGCAAACTGGAGAATTTTATCAACATTATCCGCGTATAGCTGTCATAGTTACGGCCAATAACCTTGGACGAAAGAATGCCATGGCGGTAGCCTGGCATAGCTCCGTTTCCTTCAAACCGCCGCTCTATGGGATATCCGTGGCGCCGAAAAGATATACCTGCCAGCTAATTTCAGAAAGCAAGCAGTTCGGGGTCAACTTTATGCCATATGAAAAGGCGGAGATGATTGCATCTGTCGGTGGCAGTAAAGGCAGCATTATGGATAAATTCACGGAGTTTAATCTTGCCGAAGACGAGCCGGTGAAGACGGATGTCCCTGTTTTAAGGGATGCCTATACGGTTTATGAATGCAAGGTCATTGAGAACAAGGTATTTGGTGATCATGCATGGATAATCGGCGAGATCGTTGCGGTCCATATGGCAGAGGAAGTATTCAAGGGCACCGGTGTACTCGACCTCGGCATTGTCAGGCCTGCTCTTTATCTGGGCGGTGAGAATTATTGCTCCACAGATAGTAATACCGTGGGATATCTCGAACGTGAGAAATATGGCAAACGCTGAATAAAATATTCCATAGGATGTTGACATAATGTT
>CAYLRS010000178.1:0-4404 GCA_964385895.1 uncultured Dehalococcoidales bacterium | reverse complement strand
GCTTCCAGGAGCGTATCCTCACCCTTTAGACTGTTGGGGTAACCCGAACCATCCAGCCTTTCATGATGCTGCAAGACGGCCTTTGCAACAGAACAAGGGAAATCCATGTCTTTTACAATATCGTAGCCATGCTGGGAATGGGTTTTTATAAGCTGCATTTCCATGTCCGCAAGCTTACCGGGTTTGTTGAGGATGTCCGACGGCACATATATTTTCCCGATATCATGAATTACTGCCGCTATCCTGAGTTGATCGATTCGGGTATCCTCTAACTTCATTTCTCTGGCTATAGCGGTTGCAAGGTCGGCCACTTTCCGCTGATGGCCTGCAGTGTACGGATCTCTCATTTCCACAATTTTGACCATGGTATCGATAGCGTCATTCAGGGTTTTCTTCAGAGATTCGTAGCTTTTTTCAAGTTTTTCTTCGGATAGCCTGCGCTCGGCGATATCCCTGGCGAAAGCGAGCACGATTCTCTGTCCCGCACGCTGCAAAACACTGGTGTTGATTTCTACGGGTACAAGGCGGCCGTCCTTCCTTATCAGATCCAGTTCGTCGGGGCCGGTGGACTTGCCATTAATATTATCCTGTAATATCTCTGCGGCTCTGGCCAGGCTGTTTTCGGGGAGGATATTCAACTCCAGGAAGTTCTTACCGATTAGCTCTTCACGTTTGTAACCTAGTATCTCCTCGCACTTGCGGTTACCGTAGAGGAAGTTGCCCTCGAGGTCGTTCATATAGACGCCGTCAGGGGCATTCTCCATCGATATCCTGAGTTGCTCCTCGCTCTCCCGCAGCGCTTCTGCAGCCTGCTTGCGATCGGTGATATCTGTAAGTAAAACCACTTGACTTGTGAGACGGCCACCTGAATCAGTAATGGTAGAGATACGCAGGTCATAGGCTCGCTGTTTACCAGCTCGTTCTAAGACCAGCTCCTCACCCGCTTTGACCATTTTATTGAACGGCATCATCGGAATAGACTGATAAGGCCATATCCGTTCTATGGACAGTCCAAAGGCATCTGAAATTCTGTAACCGATCAGTTGCTCTGCTGCCGGGTTCAAGTCCAGGACACGGTTCTGCATATCCAGTACTAATATGCAATCTCCAAGTCGTTCAAAGATGATATCACGTGCAATCGGTATGACTTGCTCTAGACGGAATTGAGGTAGGTTCGATATAAGTATGATAGCTCCAATACAGGCTGTCCACGGTGTAATTCCCACCGAGATTTTTAAGAATGAGAGCAGTCCCGTCACTTCAATAAAAGCTGTTATTAGGGGAATAACCGCAGCGACCAGTAAATATATCGATTCCCGGCTGTAGCTATAGCGACGGCGGATGACATTCCAGATAATGAGGAAGCTGCCGGTTAAAGTCAGCATAGCTACGTAAACCATACAGACCCAGTAAATTATGCCATAGGTGGGTTGAAGTGGTAGATAAGGATTTTGGCTGTCTATACCAGTCCCCGTCAACATAAGTCCATAAACATTATTGGTCGAGAGTGCTAATATTGCTATGAGTGGCATGATGCCAAACAGAATGTAAATACGCCGGGTAAGTAATTTTCTGGGCCCAAGGTAGTGCAAAATATAGAACAACCAGAATGTCACGGCTATGATTCCCAGGACAAGTTGTACCCCCAATAGGGATTCTTTATAAGAAACCACTGGGAGTCCAATTTCAAAAGCGTGCGACAGTATCCAAAGCGCACAGACAAATACAAGTGTTACCCCGGTGAGTCTTGCCTGACGGTTGAGATCCCGCCAGGGAAAGTAAATTGCCAATACCAGCAGGATAGCTGAAGCTACCAATTCTGCGATAACACTAGGTGACCATTGCCATAACATGGTTTCTTTTTACGTAGCTCCAGGTTTATCTATTCTAGTATGATGTAATGCACCCCATTAATCAAGCCTCAACTAAGTGAGTAATAGGGCGTTATTTAATTAATCGTCATTAGGCATAACCATAAAAATTACTGAACGTAAAATGACATAATACTAAAAACTAAAAAACACCATTTCCTATCTGGCATCACCTTTCTTCTTATGCGATCTCTGCCTGGCAGTCAAAAGGTCAGGGAGTAATATTACGCCTGTTGAACCTGTTCATAGCCACTGCTATGCCGTCAACTAATATACACTCGATTGCTTCAGCAGCCCCGGCTACCGCAGGTTGAAAAAGGTCCTCCTCTTCTGATGTAAAATCACCCAGGACATATTCCACTATTTCATCTTCATCTATAAGCTGCCTGTTTTCACTATAGGGTCGGGATATACCTACCCTGATGCGGCAAAAATCCTGGCTGCTGATGCTGTCGATAATTGACTTAATACCCCTGTGGCCGCCGGACCTGCCTCCCAGTTTCACCCTTATCCTGCCGGTGGGCAGATCAAGGTCATCATGTATCACCAGGAGATCCGCCGGGGCAGCTTTAAATTTATTGAGCAAGCACGACACGGCATTGCCGCTGAGATTTACGAAGGTCCTGGGCTTGACCAACAGGACTTCACAGCCGGCGATGATTCCCTGGCCGGTATCAGACTGGCAGAGCCGTTTCTTAAGCGGGATGGAATATTTCTCCGCGATGTGGTCAATAGTGCGGAAGCCGACGTTATGGCGGTTCAACCGGTAATGCCTGCCGGGATTGCCGAGTCCAACGATTAATTTCATAAACAGAATCCAGGCTATAAGAGTTTTAACTTTCCTTCTGCGGCTTTCAACGTCTCGAGGAATTCATTTTCGTTAAGGACTTTGATACCCAGCGATTGAGCGCGCGCCAGCTTGGAGCCCGGGTCCGTGCCCGTCACAAGGTAATTGGTCTTCTTGCTTACGTCAGAACCGGCCTTGCCACCCAGATCCCTGATCCTGGCTTCGATCTCCTGCCTGCCCGAAGATTCCAGTTTTCCTGTAATGACAAATTCCATACCCGAGAGAGGCAGGTCCCTACGTACGGCCCCGGTTGACTCCAGCTTTACTCCCGCCTTCCTGAGCTTTTCGATGATACCGGTGTTTTGCGGCTGGCGGAAGAATGCCAGAATACCATCGGAAACCTTGGGCCCGATGGATGGGATGCTCATAAGCTGTTCCTGGCTTGCCCTGAAAAGGGCATCTATGCCGGGGAAATGCTGTGCCAGGACAGCCGCCGTCTCCTCACCGATATTGGGGATGCCCAGGGCGAAGATGAGCTGCGGCAGAGGCCGCTGTTTGCTGTTGTCGATAGAGGCGAGCACTTTGGCGACGCTCTTTTCCCCCATCCTTTCCAGGTCGATAAGCTGCTCGCGGGTCAGGTAATACAGGTCGCCGGAGTCTTTAACCAGACCTTTCTCGAACAATACCTGGCAGAGCCTCTCTCCGACGCCCTCTATGTCCATGGCCCCCTTGCTGGTGAAATGCTTGATTTCCTCCAGCGCCTGCGCCGGACAGGCCGTATTGGTACAGCGGTGAATCGCTTCCCCCTCGGGCTTGATAACTTCGGCGCCGCATTCAGGACAGGTCTCAGGCATGTGGAATATTTTTTCTTTACCGGTGCGCCGGCTTACGACGGGTTCCACGATCTCAGGTATCACCTCCCCGGCCCGCTGTATGAGCACCCAGTCTCCGATGCGGATATCCTTGCGGTGGATGTCCTCTTCGTTGTGCAGCGTAGCCTGCCTGATGGTGACTCCACCAACGTTAACCGGTTCGAGGATGGCATACGGATTAAGGCTGCCGGTCCTGCCCACGTTGATGCCTATGTCCAGAAGCCTGGTGGTTGCCTGGACGGCGGGGAATTTGTAGGCTATGGCCCAGCGGGGATCATGCCCCACATATCCCAGCTCTTCCTGCGAGGCAATGGAGTTCACCTTGATGACGATACCGTCCGCATCATAGGGCAACTGCTCGCGTTTATCCACCCACCTGCGGTAAAACTCTTTTACTTCATCGATGTTGCGGCAGAGGGCGATATTGGGGTTTATCTTAAATCCCAGGGATTTCAGGTACTGCATGATCTCCCAGTGTGCGGACGGCATCTCCCTGCCCTCTGCCCAGCCGAGCTGGTAGATAAAAGTGTCGAGCGGGCGGCGCGCGGTAATTTTGGGATCGAGCTGCCTTACCGACCCGGCGGCCGCATTACGCGGATTGGCAAAGAGCGGCTGTCCTTCGTCGGCCCTTTCATCGTTGAGCTTCTTGAGGCCTCCCTTTGGCAGATAGGCTTCTCCCCTGACCTCGAACCTCGGCGGCGCGCCGGAGGGCACTGAAAGCGGTATGCTCCTGATAGTCTTTAAATTTTGAGTGATGTTTTCCCCCTGGAAGCCGTTGCCGCGTGTGGCGCCCACGGATAAAATCCCGTTTTCATAGGTCAGCGCAACGGCGAGGCCATCGATTTTAAGCTCGCAGACAAAATCGAATTTTTGT
>CAYLRS010000177.1:0-4425 GCA_964385895.1 uncultured Dehalococcoidales bacterium | reverse complement strand
TTACCGAACGCAAACAAATGGAGCAAAAGCTTGCAGAAATGGCCACACATGACTTCCTCACCGGCCTGCCCAACAGGTTTCTGCTGACAGACCGTTTTTCCATAGCGGCAGCGCAGGCGCACCGAAAGGATGCAAAGATGGCACTCCTGCTGTTGGATCTGGACAAATTCAAGTCTGTTAATGATGCGCTGGGGCACAGTGTGGGAGACAAGTTGCTTCAAGCCATCGGAGAGAGATTGTCCGGTATAATCCGTTCCAGCGACACGGTTGCACGGCTCGGAGGCGATGAATTTTTGCTCTTGCTGCCTGAAATCGTTAATTTGGACGATGCCGAAAAGATTGCCAAAAAAATCGTGGATGCCTTTAATGAACCGTTCATCATTAATGGCAATAGCCTCCGTATTTCAATCAGCGCGGGTATCGCCATTTACCCGGAGGATGGAACTGATCTGGAGGTATTGATGCAGAAATCCGACCTGGACATGTACCGGGGAAAGAAAAGCGACCGGAGCCGATAAAACCTGGTGACCCTTTCAGTTAAATCAATACATTGATCTGTAAATCAGGCAGGCCGGTGTAAACCTATGACTTTGACACTTCGCCTATCACTACGATCCCTTACGGCGAGAAAGAGTACTACCAGAGTTACAGGGACTTCATAAACAACAAAGACAGATTCTGGAAAGCCTGTGAGAACAGGAGAACGCTTTATTGGACGTACCATAGCGTCTATTTAAAAATCAGATACAGCAACCAGGAAAATACAAAACCGAGTATAGCGCAGGCCGGGAAGGTGAGCAGCCACGTCATAACCACCTGTCCCACTACAGGCCATCTGACGGCAGAGAACCGTTTCGTGCTTCCGACACCCATGATAGCCGTATTGATGCAATGTGTGGTGCTTATCGGTATACCCAGGAAGGAAGACAACAGTATCACGACACTGGCCGATGTCTCTGCCGCAAAGCCTTGAACCGGCTCGAGGTGCGTAATTTTATATCCCATGGTCTTGATGATGCGCCAGCCGCCCAAGATAGTACCGAGACCCATTACAACCCCGCAGATTAAGATAACCCAGATCGGCACGTGAAACTGGGGCAGAATCCCGCCCAGGACCAGCGCAAGCGTGAAAACGCCCATAAATTTCTGCCCGTCGTTGCTGCCGTGGCTGAATGCCATGAAAGCTGAAGATAGAATTTGCAGCCTGCCGAAAGTAAGCTTGATAGTACCCGGACGGGTACGGCGGAAAATCCAGTAAATACAAACCATAGTTGCGAAGCCGAAAAGAAAACCGCAGACAGAAGAAAGCAGCAGGCCTATCAATATCTTGGCCCACCCATCCCATATCACTGCAGAAAAGCCGGCGGTTGCTATGGCAGCGCCTGTTAGGCCGGCAACCATTTCATGGGTTTTGCTGGTAGGAATGCCGAAACGGTAGGCTACGTAAGTCCAGACAAGGATGGTCAACAATGCCGCCCCCAGCGTGTACAATCCTATTACGTTCGAATTGACGATGTCGTTCCCGATGGTCGCGGCCACCGCTGTGCCGGTGACCAGGGCACCCAGGACGTTAAGCACAGCGGCCATGGCTACGGCACGCAGAGGAGAGAGCACGCGGGTGGCGACTACGGTGGCGATGGCATTCGGGGCATCGGTCAAACCATTGGCAAATTCGGCAGCCAGTACGAGCAAGAGGACTATGACCAGAGCCACACTCATGAATATATTTCCGCTGAGCGTAAATACGGGTGAGCCTGATAATTGGTGGTCAAACTAACTTCAAAATAAAGCCGTGCAGATTTTAAGCAACCAGGGCACAATAGTCAAATAGAAATATGGTTTATCTTCACTAAAAAACCAGGCATCATCCATTTAGTATTGATGATGTGGGGATATAGTGTAGGAAGCCCTGGAACGATCATTCTACTGATTTAAACTCGAATCCTTTATCGTTAAAGAGCTTCAGGCAGGCGTCTACGACTTCCGCATCGTACTTTGTTTACAGGCATAAGGGTCACCTGTAAAGTAGAGGCTATTTCATTTATTGCGTCGTTGGCCTGGTGCAGGATAGCACCAAAAGATAAAAATCCATGTATAACTCCGCTATAGCGATGTGATTTTACAGGGATACCGGCATCCAATAATTTCTTTGCGTAGGCCTCTCCCTCGTCCCTTAACGGGTCAAACTCCGCCGTTATGACCAGCGCAGGTGGAAGATTATGAAAGTCGGAAGCGAGGAGTGGCGAGACGTAGGGATTTACTGGATCTTTCTTATCACCAATATAGAAGGGGATTAATTTCTCAATCACCGGCTTCGTCAGGTAATAGCCTTGCCCGAAACGCTTGTAGGATTCTGTGTTTAAATCGGCCATGTTGGTCTGCGGATATATTGGTACCTGGTAAGCTATTTTCGGGCCATTACTGTCCCTGGACATGAGGCACACTACTATGGCAAGGTTCCCCCCGGCGCTGTCCCCGGCTACGATGATGCGATCAGGGTCACCCCCAATTGTATCCGCGTTTTTTGATACCCACCATAAAGCTTCATATGCGTCATTTGCGGCTGCGGGGAACTTGTTTTCTGGCGCCAGTCGGTAATCGACTGAAACCACGATAAAAGATGACTTGAGAGCCAGCCTCCTGCATATGTTATCGTGTGTGTTAATATTGCCGACAACCCACCCGCCGCCGTGGTAGAAGATGATAACGGGGAGTTTAACGCTATCCGAAGGTCTGTAGATACGTATTTTGATTCCTGTGGATATAACGGCGTTCGAGACATTAAATACCCGCGGGCGGTAACCCCCAATAATCCAGCTGCCGAAATTAATTTGTCTGCGGTTGGCATCGGGTGACAGTTTAATCTTATAAAATTGCTGGTTAAATAACTTGGCCAGCTTCAGAATAATAGCTACTTTTGAATCTAGCTTTCCTTGCGGAGTGTCTATTCCCAATTGATTATCTATCATCACTTACTTTGATATTTTATATAAAAGCCGAAAGGTTTATAATTGAGCGCAATTGATAGTATATATTGAATTTTAAATTTATGTTATTATCTGTATCAGTTTAGCAACTTTACCTTCATAAAGTCCAAATAAGCCAGCGAGGAGGTTGTTATGGAAACGGAATACAGTGTGTACAGGTACAGGTGGGTTGTCCTTGCCATTTATATGTACGTGTCAGCTCTCACGCAGCTATACTGGTTAAACTTTGCCGCCATCACGACCTACATAGAGGACCGCTTTAAAATACCCGCCGGCGATGTCATGTGGTTTACCCTGGTTTTCCCGCTGGTACAGGTACTGCTTACCCTGCCCGCCGGTATACTGATTGATAAGAAGGGATTTAAATTTGGCATCGGCGTGGGCGCTGTCTTTACCGGGGTATTCTCACTGTTTCGGCTGGTTGACCCGGGGTCGTTTTCGATTTTGCTTATATCGCAGATCGGGATCTCTATCGGGCAGCCTTTTGTCCTGAATGGAATAACCAAGCTTGCTGTCACCTGGTTTTCACCTAAAGAAGAGGCTACAGCCGTCGGACTCGGTTCACTGGCCCTGTTTATCGGTATGATGATCGCGCTGGGTGCAACGCCCTGGCTGGTACAGAACCTGAGCTTCGAGTCCATGCTTTTAATCTATGGCATCATGGGGATCGCAGGCGCACTGGCATTTCTTATCTTCGTGAAATCCAGGCCTCCAACGCCAACAAGGGCAGCGGAGATCTATACAGAGGTTTCGAACTGGGGCGGTATCAGGAATATTCTAAAGATGAGAAATTTCGTCATACTGGGCTTCATCGCCATGGTGGGCATTGGCGTATTCAACGGATTAGCCACCTGGCTTGAAAAGATATTGCATGACCTTCATGGCATCTCCATGACCGACGCTGGCAGCATATCCGCCCTGTTAATCCTGAGTGGTATGGTCGGCTGCATTATCGTCCCCATAATATCTGATAAGATCAGGAGAAGGAAGCTCTTCATTATCCTCACATCGGCGGTAGGCATGATTTGCGTATCCGTCCTGATGTTTGCCAACGGCTATGACTTGAACCTGGCCAACGGCATACTCATGGGCTTCTTCCTGATTTCGGCGCTGCCCATCATGCTCACCATGTCTGCAGAGATAACCGGTCCGAGGTATGCCGGAGTTTCGGTGGGATATTTGCAGCTTCTGGGAAACGCAGCCGCCGTAATCATTGTTTCTGTTATGGAAAGCCTGAGTGCTGCGACCGGGAACTTCATCGCGCCGCTGGCATTGCTGGCGGTCCTGCTGCTGGGCTCGCTGGTAATGTCAATACTGATACGGGACACGCACCCGGGGGCGTGAGATGTAAATAAATAGCGTAGGATTTTTTCGGTTTGCGTGAGTGTTGCAGACTTTGTAATTTGGTGTATAATTGAATTAATTAGTTTAAGTCAAG
>CAYLRS010000176.1:0-4440 GCA_964385895.1 uncultured Dehalococcoidales bacterium | reverse complement strand
CAACGGGCAAAAAATTTATATCACGGGAGCCCACGTGGCGCCTTACATCTGCGCCCTGGTGATAACCGACAAAGCCGCCCCCAAGCGCCATAAAGCCATGTCGCTGTTTTTTATTGATCTTAAGAGCAAAGGAGTGGAGGTCAAGCCCCTGCATAAATTGAGCATGCGGGGGTCGGGGGCCAATGAGGTCTTTTTCACAGATGTGCGGGTGCCTAAAAGCAATATGCTCGGCGAGCTCAACAGGGGATTCTATAGCCTGGTTACGCTGCTCAATCCTGAACGCATTATCTGTGCCGCCACAACCGTTGGCCTGGCACAGGGGGCCTACGAACTGGCAATGGATTATGCCAAGAGCAGGACTGCCTTTGGCAAGGTCATCGGAGGTTTCCAGGTTATACAGCACTGGCTGGCGGACATGGCCATTGAAATCGAAATGGGCAGGCTGATGACGTATAAGGCAGCCTGGCTATTTGAAAATGACAAGCCCTGCTGGTTTGAGGCCACGGCGGCGAAAATCTGCACCTCCGAGACCGCTGTAAAGACAACGACCAATGCAATGGAGATCTTTGCCGGGGCCGGTGTGATGATGGAGAGCGATATCCAGCGCTATTTCAGGGACGCCCGCCAGTTCACCTTCGCCCCCATCAGCAATGAGATGGGGAGGAACTTCCTCGGTGAGCTGTTGGGATTGCCCAGATCTTTCTAACCGGTAGAGCATGATAAGGGGGTTCACGTATGTCTGAAAAGCAATATAAATACGTCATTTACGAGAAGAAAGGCCACATCGCCAGGATCGTTTTCAATAATCCGGAAAGGCGTAATGCGATGTCCGCTCAAATGCTTACTGAACTAAGGGAGTGCCTGCTTGACTCACAATCAGACAGTGAGATAAGAGTTATCATTCTCACAGGTGCGGGCGATAAGTCGTTTTCCTCGGGTCAGGATTTTACGCTCCCCTTTGAAGGAGTAGGCACATCCGTGGGCACGTATAACTACTTGCGTAACGTATGTTATGAATCGCACCGGCTCATGGAGCGCATGGAAAAACCCATCATTGCGGCAGTAAACGGCTATTGTTACGCCGGCGGCCTGGAGTATGCCCTCGCATGCGACTTCATTGTAGCTTCTGAGAACGCCATGTTCGGCATTACTGAAGTTGGCCTGGGAATACTTCCCGGTTCAGGCGGAATAGTTCGTTTCGCGAGGGCGATGCCGGTCCGTAAAGCTAAGGAGCTTCTTCTCACCGCCGGGCGCATTTCTGCCAGAGAGGCGCTTGAAATCGGGCTTGTGAACAAAGTTGTGCCCTTCGCTGAACTGGAAAAGACCGTGATGGAAATTGCTGAAAAGATAGCAGTTGAGTCACCTGTAGCTGTCAGAATGGCCAAAATGGTCTTTAACAACTGCCTCGAGATAGCGGATATAGATGCCGCTCTCGCACTGGAACGGTCGGCAGGCAGCCTTGTAGCCGGTACCGAAGATGCACTTGAGGGGCCGGTGGCATTTATGCAGAAAAGGCCGCCTGTATGGAAAGCCAAGTAGTCAGTAGATTTTAGTCAATGCTATTAAAAAAAATATATGTAAATATGCCAAGGAGGATAGTTCAATATGAGCAAAGGGAAAATTGCAATAGTAGGGATCGGTGAAGTCCCTACGGGCTGGTATCCTGAGAGGCACGAGTGGGATATTATCTACGATACGTGCATGCAGGCGGTCAGAGATGCCGGCCTTAACAAAAACGATATCGAGGGTGTTTTATGTTCACCGGCAGTAGGCCAACCGAAGCTTGATTCTGAACTTGTGTTCGGAAAATTACCGGAAGAGCTTGGGCTCAAAGGGTGCAAGGATATTGCATCGGTTAACGCGGGAGGTGCTACGTCTGCCAACCTTTTACGAATGGCAGAACACTGGATAAACACTGGTATTGCTAGAATAGTACTGATAATGCATGCCACCAAGTATTCCAGCATTGACCCCAATTATCTAATAAAAACCTTTGCGACCGCCGGTATGTCCATGGAATGGGAATATCCCTTCGGGACCACATACAATGGAATGATTGCGATGGCCACAACCCGTTTCATGAATGACAATAATATAAGCCCTGAGGAGATGGCTTCAATACCGGTAGCCTTTCGTAAATGGGCTGAGCTTGATCCTAATGCCATGTTCCGGAAGCCGTTGACCGTTGAAAAAGTATTATCTACGCGCATGATAAGCACCCCCCTGCACTCGATGGAATGCAACATGCTTGCAGATGGGGGGGCTGCTCTTGTGGTTACATCACCGGAAATAGCTAAAAAGATCTGCAAAACACCGGTCTATATGCTTGGTGAAGGTGCGCGTTACTGCCAGGCAACGGTGACACAAAGAACAGATGATTTGTTAGCAAGGATGTATAAAGAAGCTGCTGCTGACGCATTTAAGCAAGCTGGCCTGACAATTAAGGATATGAACATACTGGAGCTTTATTGTGCTTATCCAATACTTATGCCCATTTTGCTTATGGTGCTGGGAGTCTGTAAAGGCGGAAAGGACGCAATTCGCTTCATTGCAGAGGGTAATACATGGCCCGGTGGCAAATTACCCTGCAGCACCATTGGTGATGCCCTGTCACGGGGGCATACAGGATCGGGAGTCGGTTTTGCTTATCTCGTTGAAACTGCCCGTCAATTGATGGGGAAGGCTGGTGAGAGACAGGTCAAAGATTGTAAATACGTACTTATGAACTGCGCTGGCGGATCAGGAATGAATATGATATTTGAAATTTTTGGGAGGAATCTGAAATGAGCGAATACGCAAAACCTCTGCCTGTAATTCAGCCATGGAGTAAAAAATTCTGGGAAGCGGCGCATCAGCACAAGTTGATCATGCAAAAGTGCAACGACTGCGGGAAGCTTGTTTTCTACCCGCGAAAATTTTGCCCTGGGTGCTGGTCAGCCAATCTCGGATGGACAGATGTTAGTGGTAAAGCTAAAGTGCGCACTTTCACTATTACGGTGGCCGGTGTTGAACAGGCTTTTATGCCGGACTTACCCTACGTATTGGCCATTGTTGATCTTGAGGAAGGCATACGCATGATGACTAACATAGTCGATTGCAGACACGAAGAAGTGAAAATCGGCATGGATGTGGAAGTGACCTTCCGGGATTGCACGGAGGAAATAAGCCTGCCCGTATTCCGACCCGCCAAATAGCAGAATCAGTATTCACTTAATTGGCCACGCAAGCAATCAAAATAACCGTTTGGGGAGGTGCCAAGTTATGGTAAAAGCAGTGGTTAAAAAGGACGATTTTTTCAAGATTGATCCGGAGGCCCATCTCATAGGTGATATGGGGTCACTCAACCATTTCCCCGGCGTGCAGATGTGGTGGAGGGCCATAGACAGCATCCACCGTCCGTTGCTCACCGGTACCCCTCCTGAATCAATTGGAGGTCTGGAGCCCTGGGAGATGCAGAAGAGTGAGGATCCGGCTAACCTGCTTAAAGCCATGGATAAGTATGGTGTTGACGTTGCCTGCCTGTTGCCCGAGTCCATGATGGATACGACGGGTTACAGCAGCCGCTGGGTAACCAACGGCGATATGGCGAGGATAGTGGAGTCCAACCCTGAACGTTTCATGTACCAGCCCAATGTATCACCGGTGAAGTACCGGGGTGTGAAAAATACCATCTGGGAGATGGAATACTGGGTCAAAGAGAAGGGTGCCCGGATCTTCAAGTTCTACCCTCCGGAGGATACCTATATCAACGATGAAGATATCTGGCCGTTTTACGCCAGGGCAGAGGAGCTCGGTATAGTGCTGGATATACATACAGGCTTCTGCTGGGTACCGCCCGGCAAGAGCAAGTATGCGCTGCCGCTCATGCTGGATGACGTAGCACGCGATTTCCCCGCGCTGAAGCTCGTGGCCTTCCACATGGGGTACCCGTATTACGATGACCTCAACATGGTCGCCATGGGGCATCCCAACGTCTATCCCTGCCTGTCCCTGCTTTTCCCCTGGGCGAAATCTGCCCCTCGTAAGTTTGCCAAGATCATCGGAGAGGCATTGCGATGGGTAGGGCCTGACCGCATCATCTGGGGTACGGATTACGCCGGATTTGGCGGGCAGGTAGCCGCGGCAGTCAAAGGTATGCTGGAGTTCCAGATTCCGCAGGATATGCAGCGGGATTATGGCTATCCTGCCATTACCGACGACGACCGCAGGAAGATATTCGGGCAGAACCTTGCACGGCTGATCGGTATTGCCCCCGAGCGCCGTATAAAAGACGGGTGAAACGGCCGGTTCACGGACCCCTGGCATTTAATATTTTAGAAAATCTATAAGATAGCGGGGTGTTGCATGAAACTGAAGGATAAAGTTGCGGTTGTTACTGGCGGTGGACGGGGTATCGGCAAGGCTATCTGCCTTGCCTTTGCCGGGGAGGGTGCCGATGTG
>CAYLRS010000175.1:3387-4449 GCA_964385895.1 uncultured Dehalococcoidales bacterium | reverse complement strand
GCCCGACGGTAAGCGCTACCAGGGACTGGCTGCTGTAGATCCCAAGACCACCTGCGCCAGCACGGAGAGATGCGACGTTAAGCTGGGAGATTCTTATTGCCGCGTGGAAGATGACGGCCGCTACCGTGTGAGGATGCAGGCCAAGAAAGTAGCCGTAGACCTTACTTATAAAAATATCCTGCCCCCATATAAAAGAGGACCCGGCTTCTTCCCCCCGCCTGAGGAGACAGGTGGTGTTTACCATGGCTGGGTCATCGGTATACCCAGGGGAGACATCGAGGGGACGCTCACGGTTGATGGGCAGGTGATACCTGTGAAAGGTGAGGGCTATCATGACCATAACTGGGGAAACCGCAATATGGGTGACGGATTACGGGGGTGGTCATGGGGCAGGATGTTCGATGGAAAATACACCATCATGTACTCGTGGATATTGCCCTTGATAGAGGGGACTTCCAACCGGCCGGAGATCTATATGGCGCGTGATGACCAGCCAATCGTCGCGACAGCCAATATGGAATTCAAAGTAACCAATGCAGAATACGACCCCGAAACTAAGAAGGACATCCCGATGGGGATCTTATTGAGCGGCAAGCAGGGAGATATCAAATTTAAGATTGAAATGAATAAAAAGGAGATCAAGCAGAGTGGCCTGATGCAGAAAGTGGAAGGATTGCCGCAGTACTATTTCTGGCGGTTTATGGATGACTTTACCGGGGATATCGAGGGTAAGGACTTCCACGATAAGGTGGCAGGAAGCACTATCAGAGAATACATGCTGCTGAATATCGAGTAACTTATACTCAGATCTTGTGGAAAGCAGGGCTTCCATTCACACGGGCAACGATGATTGGAAGCCCTGCTTTCATTTGCATAATAATTTGATTTACACGAAATGGCGTGGGATCAGGTAGCAGGTCTTCCTGCAAAATACTTATGCTTTTGTGCAACTCCTGCGTAGCTATAGGGTGTTACGGCAACAGAGAATATTGGCCCGCGGGAAAAAACGGAACCTGTAAGAGCAGGTTCCGCATTATTGGTTAAACGGCCGTGGGGCAGGTT
>CAYLRS010000175.1:0-3377 GCA_964385895.1 uncultured Dehalococcoidales bacterium | reverse complement strand
TTATTTCCTGGCAGGCAGTATAAGCGTGGCGCTACCGGCGGTTGTGATCTCGCCTTTGCTATTTTCGAGCCAGATATCGCACTCTACGATATGCTGACCACCATTTTCCGATTTCCCGGTGACCTTGGCCTTGCACTGCCAGGTGTCTCCGTCCTCTGGCCCTACCAGGGTCTTCATTCGCCGCGGGTAATCCATGGCCTTGAACTGGGTATTTATCCTCTTCAACCAGCCCTCATCTCCAATCCAGTCAGTAAGCATCTGGATAAGCCACTGGCGTTTCAGTGTACCGTGAACGATGATGCCGCCGGTCTTCATGAAATTGACTGCAAAATCGTTATCATAATGAAGTGGATTATAATCGCCGTAAGCGCCAGCCCATTTTACCAGCATCAATGTAGTAGCGACCTTGGTCAGTGAAGGGATATCCTGGCCTACACTGATATCTTCCCAATAAATCTGCTTTTTCATCTTATTTACTCCCTCAATGAATTGTACTTTGACGCAGTTTGGCTACTGTGTCGCCATTCCGGTTGGTCATGGTCGTCTCTATGGTGGAAATCAGCATCTTGCCACCTTTCTTACCCTCTTTTTCCTCAATGGCAACGATTTCACTGGAGAGTATGATGGTGTCGCCCGGGCGTATCGGTAGAAAATATTCGGATTCCATGCCGGCGTTGATAGCGCGGAAATACCCGGCTTTGGCTATCTCTATGGCCATTTCCACAAACAGGTCATTGGAATTGATGAAAGTCTGGTCAGGCGGCCATTTTACCGGCCAGCCGAAGAAATCGGGGGGTGCGATTATACCGCCATACCTTGTTCCCGCGGCATATTCATCATCCCAGTAGATCGGGTTTCTATCGCCTGCTGCATCGGCGATTTTGCGTATATCAGCACGATTGACCTCATACACCATGGGTTTGCCTTTGCGGCCAATCAGGTTCTTCAATGCGTCTGATATCATGTCATCCTCCTTACGTTATAATTGTGCAAGTGATACCAGACGCTAATTATACCATACGAGAAGCCGGTATAATTGCCGGCACAGCTGTCCCTTTATGGCAACAATCACGTTGTGGTAAAGAGCACCGCTGCTTCTGCTGATTTTGACAATTTGCATAACAGCGTGATACAAACTTTAGGCCGCTGAATTATCAACGCTCATCTCCATATAATAATTACGCTCAGCGGCCACTTAATACACAGGAGGTTATTGAAGGTGAAAACGTCCGGGGATTCCTTGATTACCGAGCAAATGCGGGCACAGATAGGGAAAGAGATCAAATTCGGTCCGCCCTTTGAGGTGGAAAAAGGGGCGATACGAAGCCTAGCCGAAGCAATGAATTTTCCTAACCCGCTTTACCTTGACGAGAAATATGCGTGGAGTAAGGGGCACAGCAGCGTTGTCGCACCGCCCGGATTCGCGTCATATGATCTACCTCTGGGAGCACCTCTGGGTGTGCTGACGTTCCCGTTTGAGATCGTCAGCGGCCTGCATGGGAGTGACGAGTGGGAATATTTCCAGGATATCCATGCCGGGGATGTTCTTACCCCCAGGGGAAAAATCATTGACCTTTTTGAGAGGAAGGGTAAAAGGGGGAGGATGCTTTTTGTTGTGTCCGAAGTCACTTTCACCAACCAGCGCAGCGAGGTGGTTGCTATATACCGGCCAACCGAGATATTCATTGCCGGGCAGACAAAGTAGAGGAGTTAAATACAGATGAAGACGCAGGTATATTTTGAAGAAATAAAAATAGGGGAGGAGATACCTCACCAGATCGTGGAAACGCTTACCACGCGCAGTATAGTTAAATGGGCCGCGGCGGTAAAGGACTTCTATGAAATCCATTATGACAAGGATTTTGCGCTGGCGATGGGGTTGCGGGATGTGATCGGCCATGGTCCCAATAAATGCGCCCTGCTAAGTCGCCTTCTGCTGGAATGGATGGGTGAAGGGGGAACCCTGCATAAAATTTCCTGCACACACAAGGCCAGCAATTTCCCGGGAGAAAAACTTACCTGCAAGGGCAAGATCAAAGATAAATACAGGAAAAATGGCCGGAATTACGTGGAATGTGAGGTCTGGGTGGAAAACCAGAATGGTATTGTAGCCGCCCCCGGAACGGCTTTAATCTCGCTTCCTGCGAAAAACTCCTAAGTCGGCCTGCCTTTTCAATGCCTCATCGGTATCATCCGTTTTACCCGTGATTTTCTCAAGCTCAAGCAAAAGGCTGATAATGTAAGCGCCGTTTGTGCCCAGGGTGTTAAGCGTTTTCCCGGAAATATCCCACCACCGGCCGAAGCTGCCCTCCTGCTTGCCCTGAAGTTGATGGCTTATATAGAATCCGGCATTAGTTTTAGCAAGGTTAATGAATTCGTTACGCCTTTTTCCTGCCTCGTTAAGCAACTCATACAGCTTCAGGTAATTGACCATCACCTCGCCGTTGCACCTTGTATTTGCACCGTTTACCAAGTCTTCCGGCGTTCCCACGCCCATGTATCCGCCCCATCTACCGTCTTTAAGCGAATATGAATCCCTGTGCAATCCGTTCGGGAGAGCCCCCGCAAGAAAAAATCCCCCGATCCTTTCCGCAATATCTAAATATTTTTCGCTGCCGAGCTCTTTTACGGCCTTTGCGAATATGAGCGCTCCTTCCAAGCTCTTGGTGAGGAACGAGCCTGAAGTATAATTATGAAACGACTGGAATAGGCCGTTGCCTTTCGCCCTGCTGTACCGCCGTAACTTTCTGATTGTCAATGAGCAGGAATTTCATATGCTTGAATTTATTAGATGCAACTTCTGACCAGTTGGCTTTTAATAGTCTTTCATCGCCTGTGCCGAACTCATCGAGAGCACGTGCTGTCAGGCTGATATATATCCCGCTGACATGTTCGCATTTGCCGGACGCTATATAATAAGTCCTCGCATACTCAAAAGGAGCTTTTTTAATATTAAAAAACCTCCCGGTTTTCCCGGTCAGGCCGCCGATTACAATACCTTTCTCGGTGTATGTATAAGGCTCTTCAGTACAGGGGACTCTTATTTCAAAGGCAGGCCTTGCGTCTTTAAAAACAACTTTTATAACATTGTCTGCTTCACGAAGAACCTTATCGGGTTCCAGTATGATTTTGCCCGTTCTTATAGAGTAAAAAAGCTCTCCGGCCTTTGCCCAGTCATAAATTATCTCTACTTTTTTATCCGCTTGAATCAGCTCCAAACTCATTACATTCCTCCTCCTGTTTACAACGATTTCTTTTTACTATATTATAACCTCTGATTTACAGGCACATCTGAAAAGGTATTTAATAGACTTAGTTCATTTCACTGAAATAATTGGGGTGGAAGATGGGGTTTGAAAAAATTCATAACAAAGAAC
>CAYLRS010000174.1:0-4475 GCA_964385895.1 uncultured Dehalococcoidales bacterium | reverse complement strand
TCGCCTGGTCCATATTGATATTCAAATCGGAAATTTTGAAAGCCGCTGGCAACGCTTCGTCGACGGTGACGACAGCGCTCTTGTTCCCGATGCTTATATCGTATTGCCCGGCCTTGCTCCTGGCCAGGGTGAATTCGACTTCCCGTGATTCGCCTGGCGCAAGCGGGATTAATTTTCTATCATCAACTATACCGTTTACCACAACCGGTATCGTACAGGTGACCTCGCTTTTCCCGGCATTATTAATATCAGCCTTGACATTAAATTTTTCACCTGTAATAACCTTGGACGGTGTGACGTCAAGCGAAAGAACCTCAAAACCGGCAGCCGCGGACACCTGGCAGCCCAGCAGGGAAAGGGGTAATGACATAAGTAGAAGCAAGTAACCCATAGACTGAAATCTCTTTTTCATAGGTCGTTTAACCTCGCTCATAATGTAAATAAGATCCAGATACCGGCACCGATCAGCAATACTCCGGATACTATACGGATCGGCTTTGCTATTTTGTTGGCCATCAACGATAGTCTGCCCAGTCCGATACCAAGAATAGTTGCTACCATAGGAAGGCTAAAGCCCACCGCGAATATGGCAAGTATCATGGCGCCCCATGCTGCCTGTCCTTTCAACATGGACACACCGAGCACGACAGGCAGCATTATGGGGCCGCAACAGGCCATCGTGTATGTAGTGCTGACACCACCTACGGCCAGTCCAAAAATCGACGCGCCAAGTAATCCTGGCGGCAGTTTTCCAGTTACCGGACTGAGTGACGGTAACTTGAAAGGAAGCAGGTTAAGAGTGGCAAATCCGAAGAAAATGGTGATTGCGGCAATTATTACCTTGCCCCACAATCCCAGGGCACTTCCGGCAGTCTGTCCGATTGCCCCGACAATCCATCCTGCAACCGATAGTGCAACAACCGTCCCCAGCATGAAGAAGCCAGCAATGATGTATATGTCCCGCTGTTGTTCGCCTTCACGTGACCCCGCATACCCGATAACAGCAGCTATCTGTGGGGCGCTGCAGCCGAGGCAGCCGAAGGCAGTTATAAGGCCCAACAGCAGTGCCGCAGGTAAAGCCAATACGCCGAATTCGGGTGCGCTGAAAACCTGGTTGATCCATTCTTCCATTATATTCCTACTACGGGCAGCAACCTGAATTACCGGGTACACAGGTTTGCAGCAAGGTTAAATATGCCTGCAACAATTTTGTTTCAGTGATATCCCCTGTGATTATTGCCCCTCTGCCCTGGGCAGTAAACAGCAGAACTGCCGGCAAATTTGATATCGACAGGCGCTCAGCAGTCATGTTTAATTCTGGATCCTTTGGTTCTAAAGTGAAAACACCCACACGGACGCCATCCTGCACTATTTTCTCAATAGCACTACTCAGCGTCTGTTCAGTTTTTTGTGTCATATCAGGGGTGCCTGGCAATAAGACAAAGAGGAAATCCTTATCTGCAAATTTTGCATTCACATTTTTGACCCAATTTAATCCTTCAACACCTGCTGAAGATTGGGTACTATTACTTGCACCGGTTGCCGCGGGCGGCGTCGAAGAGGCGCTAGAAGCACTGGTTTGATGTGTTAGAACTGTATAAGTAATAGCACCGGCTATCATAAGTACCCCGAGGATACAGATACCGATTTTCAACCACTTACTTTTATTTACACCATTAGATAGTTGTTTACCCATCGTATATCTCCTTTTTGTTTATATTCGAAAATACTCTATATAAAAAGCGCCATAAATTCTAAACTGGGGCAGGTTGCTCAAAGAATGCGGAAAGGGCTTCAAGTATCTGGGGGTCGACCCAGCATTCAATATGTTGACCGCGCCTTCTCATTTTTATCAGACCTGACCGGTGAAGCTCTTTAAGGTGATGCGATACCGTTGAAGCTGCTATTCCCAGGTCTTTGCCCAGCGAACCGACGCACTCGCATATCTGACCATCTGTATTATCCGGCTTGCCTTCAACCGAACAACAGGCCGCCAGGCGCAGAAATATTTTCAGGCGGTGCGGATTCGATAGCGCCTTAAAAATATCAGCAAATCCCTGAGAATCCGTTAATAGATATTTCGACATCTTTCTAATTATAGATATATATTTACACTATTGTCAACAATTAACTTGGGAATCTACTTTTTCTGTTTGCTGCTGGCCGGTCTTTCAGTAAGGCTACTGAACTTATTTTAAAAGCTTGGCCAGGGACTGGCGGTCTGCAACATACTCGGGCTGCTCTAAAACAGGACATTGCTCCAGTTTGCTTTTGCCTTTTGCCAGGTCGATGGCAAAGGCGAGACAGTTCCGTTTGCCGCAACTACCGCAGTCAGTCTCGGGCAGCAGCTTATGCAGGGTAAACCCCAGGCTCAGGCTCGATTTGCCCGGCTCAATGGCATGCTGAGGTTGGGTCAGCTTTGCGATGATTTTGTGGTATATCGCAGGCTCCCCACAGGCTCCCATGTCGTAGAGCGTATAATCCATGAACTTAACCGGCTCTTCCTGGTAGCAACTCCGCACTGCCTGCTCGATCGTCTTTGGATTTAGTCCGGGAGCTTTTGTATCCCTCACGCCCGGCATGCACAGCAGATTGATTACAGTGACTATTTGATTTTTAAATCTCTGGATTAACTCAAGGGGGATGTTGGCAAGAATTGGGGTGAGTGCCTTTGAGCCGATAATGCGCATGCTGCCATCTACACAGTTTTGCATTAGCGAGAGCAGCGTTTCGCCCGGCAAATGTCCGGTTGATTCCCTGCCGCACAGCACTATGTAGCGGATGTTGGGGTTGGCCACGATATTGCAGATCATCTTCTCCATCCCTATATTCTCGGTTTGCAGCATGCCGGCGATGGCTGCTCCGTAATCTGCGCCGGCCAGCACCAGCTCGTTCAGATCCTGCGGTATGGCAAAGTCGAAGGTGTCCAGGATGGCGCAGACCGCCACAGGTGAGTAGTCATTGCCCCTTACGTAGCGACCCTCTTCCGGGGGATAGCCTTCAACCGGCTTCACCTTTAACATAGTATCTTTGCAGCCTGTTAAACCTGAATCAGACAGATTCTTTAGTGAAGAATCTCCTTTTGAAGTAGAGGGCAACATTTACCAGGATTATCAATACGGGTACCTCCACCAGCGGTCCGATTACCGTGGCGAAGGCCTGCCCGGAATTGATGCCGAAGATGGCTATCGCAACGGCTATGGCCAGCTCAAAATCGTTGGATGCTGCCGTAAATGAGACGGCTGTTGCCTTTTCATAATTAGCCTTCATCCTGTAGCTGATGAAGAAGGTTATGAACCACATGAAGAAGAAGTAGATGATAAGCGGTATGGCTATTCTGACCACGTCCAGAGGAAGCTGGATGATATACTCGCCTTTCAACGAGAACATCACGATTATGGTGAATAGCAAGGCCACCGGCGTCACCAGCCCAAGCCTGGGCATCAACTTATTCTCGAACCATTCTTTGCCTTTCGTCGCTATCACACCGTAGCGGGTGATAATGCCCATGATGAATGGTATGCCGAGATAGATGAAGACCGTTTTGGCGGCTTCGATGATCGATATCTCCGCCTTCACACCCTCGACCAGTCCCAGCCTGCTGAGGAGAATCGAGATGAAGAAGAAAATATAAACAGAGTAAAGCAGCACCTGGAAAATGGCGTTAAAAGCCACCAGCCCGACCGCATACTCTCGGTCTCCCTGCGCCAGCTCGTTCCATACGATTACCATGGCGATGCAGCGCGCCAGCCCGACCAATATGATCCCCATCATGTAATCGGGGTAACCGCGCAGGAAAAGAATGGCCAGCAGGAACATGACAACAGGGCCGACTATCCAGTTCTGCACCAGCGAGAAAGCAAGGAACCTGACATCCTTAAAGACCTTGCCCATTTCCTCGTACTTTACCCTGGCAAGCGGTGGGTACATCATCAGGATGAGTCCGATGGCGATGGGGATAGATGTCGTCCCAACCTGGAACGAAGTAATAATATTTGTTACGCCGGGAATGAAATAGCCGAGACCCACTCCAACGGCCATAGCCAGAAAGATCCACAAAGTCAGGAAGCGATCGACTATTGATAACCTGCTAAAAGTGCCCTGAGACGTATTATCTGACATTCATCCCTCCTCTCAGCGATTTGAATCCTTACACGATTAACACAGACTTCAATATCGGTTTACCTGATCACCTATTTACATATACCTTCACAACAGGCAGGGTTTTTTACTTCAAAATAAACGGAACCTATAGACATATTACCCTGGTTGTCGGTTATCTCCACTGTTACCGTGTAATTGCCGAAAACACCGGGAGATACCCATCCGATTTTAGATGCCTGCCCATCATTTATTCCCACTCCCTGCAATTTGCCTCCATTGCAGTACCATCTATATTTATAAGTGATCAGGACATCCAGAGGCACAACCCACTCTATCTCGGATGTCGTCAACGGCCGCACTCTCCTCTGATC
>CAYLRS010000173.1:0-4533 GCA_964385895.1 uncultured Dehalococcoidales bacterium | reverse complement strand
CATAAGATGTATTTTTATGCAGTAGAAAACGCTTTTGGCTCTGACATAGACTACGCCATGCTGGTTAAATACTATGGCAACACATATGACAAGACCGGACGCTATGGCCCACCAAAATGCACTCAGGCAAAGCCGAAGCGTGTACAAGGCAATCCCGATATGAGCCAGGTATCTACAAGTTATATCGAAAGGCAAAATCTTACAATGAGAATGAGCATGAGACGGTTTACTAGGCTGACCAACGGATTCTCAAAGAAGATCGAGAATCACATGTATGCAATAGCCCTTCACTTCATGTATTACAACTTTGCCAGGGCACACAAAACGCTGGCTAATCCCTATCCAAGGACTCCGGCAATGGTAGCAGGAATCAGTGACCATATTTGGACTGCGGTGGGAATCGCGGACTTGACAATAGAAGGTGTTATATTTATACTACCAAATAGTTGGTCCCCACCCGCTGGATGCAGTTTCGGCTGTGTCCCCGGGTGGGTGTATTTTTATACAGATGCGCACCATTGTTTTTGTCGATGGGCAAAACCTGTATCATCTTGCTAAAGAAGCGTTTGGTTGTGGAGGCGCAGGGCCAGTTGTCTATTCCTATCCATCTTATGATGTGGAGCGCTTAGCAAAAAGACTTACCAATGCGAAGTCTGGCCGCATACTTACGCAAATTAGATTCTATACCGGAGTTCCAGACCCTGATGTGGGCGATGACGAGGAACGATGGCATACGTTTTGGACTAACAAGCTCAGATACATCAAAAATCAGGGAATTTATGTATATAAAGGCAGGATAAATTCATCAAGGCAGGAAAAGGGAGTAGATGTTTCTCTTGCCATTGATTTAATTGACCTTACTTATCAAAACAAATATGACCTTGCAATAATAATAAGTCAAGATTGGGATTTTGGCCCTGCTGTACGTCTTGCAAAAGTTGTAGCTAATGGGCAAGGTCGTAGCATAGAATTTGAATCCTGTTTCCCATATGGTACTGGAAGCACCTCAGATAGAGGAATTCCAGGTACAACTTGGATAAAGATAGATCAAAGCCTTTATGATCGCTGTATTGACCTGAAAGATTACAGATACAATATTCATTGACTGCTATTTTCAAAATGATACACTACCCGTTAACGTGTAATGGTAACAATGCTATTTAGAGAGAAGGCTGTAGCCGTAATCTGGAAAGAGCGGCGCGTTTCCCTGTTCACTGCCGACAACAGGTGCAGGGTGCAGGTGATATGCCCGGGCAGGGAAAGCAGCAAGGCCGGCTGCGATTTCCGGGATGCGGTCATGCTGATTGATGATGTAAAGGTTGTCGGCCAGGTTGAGCTCCACGTTACTTCCGACCTGTGGCAAACCCACGGCCACCATCTGGACCCTGCATATAATGACGTGATACTGCATGTTGCTATGTGGCATAAAGGCGGCCTGCCTGCGAGGCTGCAAAGCGGTGTAACCATACCTACCGTGATCCTGAGCGAGCATTTGCCCGGCGGCATCTATTGCCTGTTACACAATGAAGTTAATAGAAGTATTGGGTGTGTTCATACCAGAAGCATTGCTGGAAATACAGAAGTGGAGGGGTTGCTCAGGGATGCCGGCCTTGCCCGGTTCCATAAAAAGGCAGAAGCTTATCAACTGGCGATGCGGATGCAAGATCCGCAACAGGTGCTTTATGGGGGAATAGCGCGGGCGCTGGGTTATTCAAGGAACAGCAGAGCTTTTGAAATACTGGCGGACAGGCTACCGCTGGATTTCATTCTGAAAAACGCTGCCGGGAGCATTACTATCAAGCAGGCTATGCTTTTCGGTGCGGCAGGCCTGCTGCCCTCGCAGAGATGTGAAAAGCGGCACGATAGCTACGATAAGTTGGTCAGTATGCTTGAACGGCAGTGGAATGCTCGGAACGGTGGCATTACTGCCATGCTGGAAAGCGATTGGCGCTTTGACTCTGTCAGGCCCGAAAACTATCCTGGCAGGAGGCTGGCGGGATTAAGCTATCTATTACAGAGGTATGAGAAATCCGGATTATTGGTGTCTTTTTTAAATCGGGTACAGGATGCTATAGATCCGAAGGAAAGTATAAGGCTGGAGAATGCTCTTGTAATACATGACAGCTATTACTGGTCGACGCGTTATGATTTCGGCTTATACGGCAAATACAATTCGGCCCTGATAGGACGTGGCAGGGCAGCGGAGATCATAATCAACGTGATACTTCCTTTCTTCGCGGCCTATGCCAGATTGGGTGGGGTGAGAAAGCTGGAAACCAGGGTGGAAGATGTTTACCGGAGCTATCACACCCTCCCTGAAAACGAGCTTACCAGGTACATGGAGTGCGAGCTTGGCCTGGATAAGAACAGGTGGATAACCGCATGCCAGCAGCAGGGTTTGCTTCATATTTATCACTCATTTTGCCGTGCCAGGGAGTGCCTCACCTGCCCGATTTTCCGTTGCCAAAAGTGAGGCCGGGTATAACGTCGAGCTCGACTTCGTCACGTTTACCTGTCAGGTAATGGTAATAGGCGCAGGAGGCGATCATGGCTGCGTTATCGGTACACAGGATGGTGGGCGGTATCAAGACCGGGACCGGTGAATTCACTAGAAAGCGGCTGCGCAGGGCGCTATTGGCAGCCACACCACCAGCCAATAAAATCTGCCTGACATTCAGCCTTGCCGCAGCTTGAATCGTCTTGGAGACCAGCACGTCCACGATGGCATCCTGGAATGCGGCAGCCGTCTCTTTTATCCATGTCTGGTCTGGTGAATCCTTCCCCTGTACCAGATGTAAAAGAGCCGTTTTAACACCGCTGAAGCTGAAGTCGTCGCTCTCTCTTAGCCAGGCGCGGGGAAGTGAGATTGATGTCGAAACTCCCATGGTAGCTGCCTGGATGGCAGGGCCTCCGGGATAGGGCAATCCAAGTATCCTGGCCCCCTTGTCGAAGGCCTCTCCGGCAGCATCGTCCCTGGTGCTTCCCAGCTTGCGGTACCTGCCGTGGCCTTCCATCAATATCATATCGCTGTGCCCACCGGAAACTATCAGGCAAAGGCAGGGCAATTCTGGTTTGCTTTCAGTCAACCAGTTGGCATAAATGTGACCCTCGAGATGGTTGATCCCTATTACCGGCAGGCTGTTGGCTATAGCTAGCGCCTTGGCAAAATTTACACCCACGATCAATGAACCTGCCAGTCCGGGTCCTACGGTGACCGCAATGGCGTCAACCTGTTTCATGCTTGCTCCGGCTTCTTCAAACGCACGTTCTGCTACTGGCACAATAGTCAGAATATGCTGGCGGGAAGCTACCTCGGGGACGATTCCCCCGTACCTGGCGTGTATTTCCACCTGCGACGCAATGATGTTGGAAAGGATCTTACTACCGTCTTTAACGATGGATACGGAGGTTTCATCGCAGGACGTTTCGACTGCGAGTATGTTCATGGGCAGGATTATAGCATATAGATCAATACCATCTTTAGATTGATGTTTTAAGATCGTGTTGCTATACTTAAAACCCGACTTTATAGACTTTTTGACAGTGAGGATAGCTTTATGGAAATCACCTGGCTTGGCCACTCATGCTTCCGTATCAAGGGAAAAGAGGCAATCATTTTAGCGGACCCGTGCTCCACTGCGACGGGATATAACCTGGGAAAAGTGCAGGCCGATATCGTGACTGTGAGTCATGCGCATCCGGGCCATTCAGACGTCGCTGCAGTGCAAGGGGACTTCAGGGTTATCAAGGGTCCCGGCGAATACGAGATCAAAGATATTTATATCACCGGCGTCGCTACTTACCATGATGATACGCAGGGGAAAAAATCAGGTAAAAACACAATATACGTTATCGAGATAGAAGGGGTGAAGCTGTGTCACCTGGGAGACCTGGGGCACAGCCTTTCTCCAGAGATAACCGGCGAACTGGGCAACATCGGTGTGCTTTTTATACCGGTTGGAGGACGTTCCACTATAGGTGCCCCGATAGCAGCAGAAATGGTGAGGAATTTGAATCCCGGTTTCGTGATTCCCATGCATTACAAGACTGCGGCGGAACAGGCCGAGCTGGAATTCCCGGAGAAGTTTCTTAAAGAGCTGGGCATCAAGGAACTGGCGGCCCAGCCCAAATTATCGGTTGGGAGGACAAACATACCGTCGAGTACGCAGGTAATCCTCCTCGATTACCCCAGATAAGCCTGCATAAGCCTGGATACTTTGACATAAGGGAAGCTGTGCCGTAGAATTTCCCTCTATGAGCCTCGCCAAACGGGTATTTGAATTGCAGCAGCTTGAGATTGCAGTTCAAAGCAAGTGCAAACTGCTTGAAGAAATAAACCTCCATATCAGATATAACGAAGCGTTTGAAAATGCCAGCGCGGAGCTTTTAGCAGCGGAGAAAAGCCAGACCGATATTGAAAAACAGTATAAGGACCTGGATTGGGAAGCTGAGGAACTGCGCGGTCACATCAAGCAGATCGACGATAAGCTTTACGGCGGCAAGATAAAAAATCCCAAGGAGCTGACCAATCTC